>JBGPGZ010000490.1:0-3535 GCA_041484175.1 Cyclobacteriaceae bacterium
AAGATAAAGAATGATGGAGGCGAGTAACAATGTTGGCTTTCCGATAAAAAATCAAAACTATAAAAGCAGGCGGTCAAATCAAGGAAACCCGAAAAAAAGACAACAATTTAGGGGATTTTGCCATCGGCCTCAGATAGGCAAAGCGGCAGTTATTTCTGTTTTCTTATCTGAAATGTACGGGTGACGTTAAATCCAAGATGAATACCACCCGAGAAAAATTTTCCGGTAGTTTCTGTTACAAAAGCCCGGTCGGTAAGCCCTTGTGTATTCGTCAGTACGATCTGAAAAACATGCCCACCGGTTTCAATATCAATTCCAAAGCCAAGGGCATTATAATAGGGGTTGTTTTCATGGACATTAAAACGGTAATAATATTCTGAGGTAAGCGCCACGCTACGCGTTATTTTGAACCTGGCACCGGCACCCAGGGCAAATTGATCATTATTCTCAATCGATTTGTCTACCGTGTTTTTATGAACGATGGTGGGCATCAATTGCATCGAAAACTTCGTGGAAAATTTCCGTGCAATCAAAAGCTGTCCGGTGTAGGCCATGCGATCCCGAATGGTGATATCGTATGTTGCGTCTTCTTTCCGCGGCGAAGTTTTACAGGCTGCGTTTCCATATGCGGTGATCGTAATAGGCATGCTAACAGCGCCTGAACTTTGGCGCACCAGCTTGTAGCGAAAATAACTGTCCATCGTCTTATCCACCGAATTGCGTCCAATTCCAATCCCCAGACGGTCTGTCAATCCATACTCCAGGCCAAGTCTCACAAAGGCCATGTCCAATCCATACATATTATAGAGGCCACTGTTAAAGGGACCAAAACGGTGGGCAAAAATAAATTCCAATGCGCCCTTGCCTTTGGTTTCCACGCTTTGTCCGTTTACCAGGCGTGTGCCCTTGAACGTGGAATGCACAATTTCCGTTTCAGGCTTTTGACTTTTTTCCAATTCCTTCATCAAGTCCTCCTGCGCGAAGAGAGGAAGGGAACATAAAATGATGGCGCTTGTTATGATCGGCTTCATATTGGCTTGTAAGTAAATTCAACTTTCACCTCTACTTGCTCCGCAATATTTTGCCAGAGCAATTGCGGTCGCATAATCTCATAGTCCTCCAGCTTTACGATAAAGGAGGACTTGATTACCAATTTTCCGTTGACAATCTCTACGGTCCCGGGGACTTCTATTTCCTTGGTAATACCGTGGATCGTCAGTTTGCCTTTGGCCGTGGCCTGCTGCACTCCACTCCCCTTTTCCTGAAATCCGGTGATCTTTCCCTGAAATGTCGACTTTGGAAATCTTTCGGTTTCCATGTATTTTTCATTGAAGTGCTCTTTCATCAACGACTTGGCAAATTCAAATTCCTTGATGGGGATTGAGAATACAATGTCTCCTGTAGCGGCATTGAAGATACTTACTGACTTGGCGTTTTCCGCGGTAATATTTTCAATGGTGGCGCTGGAAAAGAATGAGACAAAGGATTTTTCAGTACTGTATTTTTGCCCATGGGCGGACAAAGAAATTCCGAAAATCAGGACTATTGTAAATCGTTTCATAATCTACTGCTTTCTTGTTGACGACCAAACCAATCTGGCGGTTCCTGCAATCATGCACGGAATTCATTTGCTCCAGATCGACGTACTCAATTACTCTTAGCTCCATCATCAACCCAGCACCCTATCAAGTTTATTTGCTCCTCCGTGAGTGTCCCATCCTTGGGCATGGTCTTGTCTGCGGTCCTTTTCTTGATGTTAGCTGCATTGTTCTTCACATTGTCAAACACCGTCCAATTCCGGCTCGCCCCATTATCACCATTGTGACAGCCGGCAAAAGTGCACTTCGTGTCCAGGATGGGTTTGATATCATTTGCAAAACTCGTACCGGTATCTCCTCTTGGAACAAGTACATTGACGATCCTCGGGCAACTCTCGGCATCCCGCACAACAATGGTATAAGATCCGAATTGGAGGCTAGAAAACGAATTGACCGTTCCTACCGGACCGGTGCCAAACTGAAAAGTATAGGGCGGTTTGCCGCCCGATGGCGTAAGTGTTATGGAGCCGTTGTCGGTTGAACATTGATTGTCGGGCGTGGCCGAAGCCGCTACCGCCAGCGTTGAATTGGGTGAGGAAATATCGACCTGCATCGTCCGTACACATCGATTCACGTCCTTGACGCTGATGGTATAGGTACCGGGCCCGAGATTCAAAAAGCTCCCCGCGGGCTGATAGCTTGCTCCATTGATACCAAAGGAATAGGGGCTTACTCCGCCACTTGCAGAAACGGTGATGCTTCCATCAATGGCATTACAAGCAGTGGGGTCCAGCGTACTTTGCACGGCGACCGAAAGGGTAGTCGTGCTGCAATCAAAAAATCGGGGGGGGATATCGTTATAAGTACACCCCACCGACAGAAGAACACCCAAAAGAAATATCCGGCCAACTTTTATTCCCATAACAACTAAATTTCTTCAGCCAAAGAAAATATCCGGCCCACGGATCAGCAGAGCTCAAATCTTGCCAACACCCACGTGCTGCAACATTAACGGGAGGTACAATAATAGGAAAAGAAAGAGAAAGGCTAAAAAAGAAAGGCCAAAAAAAGGCTAAAAAAAGGCCGAAAAGAAAATCCCCCAAAGTCCTGGACCCCGGGGGATAATCTTGTCTATAGTTGGCTTTAATCTGGTACCAAGGTACTGTAACAAGGCAGGCCTGCAAACTATGTTCCGATTTCCTGAATTTAGGGCAGACGAAATGCATTTATTACCGATAAATGGAAGCCCGGAAGTGTGCCCCTTTGTAACCAGGACCCCATTTCGATCTAGTTGTCCAGGGCTCCATCGTCGACCCAGCAGGAAATGGTATTGATTTGCTTCTGGGTCAGCGTCCGGTTTCCGATCGGCATGCTCCGGTCGCCTGTGCGTGTTTTAATCTGATCGGCATGCGCCTTTACATTTGAATAATTCGTAAGATTTCGTTGCCCTGAACTGCCGTCGTGACAACCGGAAACAGTACAGTTTTGTTTTAAGATCGGCGCCACCTCATTGATGTAACTTACCCCTGTATTTCCCCTTGGCACCACTATGCTTAGCAATTTGCTGCAGCCAATCGAATCTTTGACCGTTACCGCATACTCGCCGATGCCCAAATTGATAAAAGAATTGCCGCTGCCAAATCCGGTGTTCTCCAGTTCATATTGGTAGGGAGGACTACCCCCCGATGCGATTACCGTTATCGAGCCGTTGCCAACGGTACAGCTGGTGACCTCGATGGCACTGGCCCGGGCCGTCAGCGTGGAGTTGGCCGCCACCACATCCGCCTGAATCGACTGCGCGCATCTATTTCCGTCTGTCACCGCCACACGATAGATACCCGAACTTAAGTTCGTAAAATCACCATTGTTCCTGGGTTCTCCATCATTGAGAACATACGAATAAGGCTCCTCACCGCCGGTAGCCAGAACTGAAATAGACCCATCCGTGGCAACGCAACTGCTTGCATTCTGTTGGTTGAGAAGACTGATGGTCAAAT
>JBGPGZ010000491.1:0-3525 GCA_041484175.1 Cyclobacteriaceae bacterium
ATGGTTATGGAGCATCGGCTGAGACAACCGGCTCCGTCGGATCGTTCCGGCGTTATTCACGGCAATTCAACAGCAATTTTGACAAGCTTTATAAGAAGGATTCTGCCTATTTTTTTATTGATAAAAAAAACCGGTTACATCCGGCAAGAAAATCCTCTATCTTCAGATTGTTTCCGGATAATTCGGATATCATAAGATCGTATATCGCCGAAAAGCGAATTAATTTCAAAAAGGAACAAGACCTTCAACACCTGCTCACCTTTTGTAGCCAGTTTGCAACGGCATACTAATCGGTAGTCGGTAGGTCGGTAATAGGTGGGTCAATCCTGTATATCCTTTTAATCCTGACCATCCTGATCGGTATTCGGTAGGTTGGTAATAGGTGGGTCAATCCTGTATATCCTTTTAATCCTGACCATCCTGATCGGTATTCGGTAGGTCGGTAATAGGTGGGTCAATCCTGTATATCCTTTTAATCCTGACCATCCTGATCTGACTTCTCTAAATCTTTCTTTCCAGCGATTTGAGAAACGCAACCAGATCCACGAGTTCCTGTTCACTCATTAGCGTTTGCAAGTTGGACGGCATCAGCGAGGTTTCGTGTTTTTCCCGCGACAGGATATTGGCGGATTTCAGTATTTGCTGCGTATTCATATATCGTATCTCTACATTGTCTCCGGTTTCGGAAGTGATCATGCCAAAAGCTTCGGTGCCATCCTTCATTTTGAAAGTGTAGCCTTCAAAGCCAAATCCGATTCCTTGATCGGGATAGAGGATGGCGGTGTACATCGCATCGGTGGAAAGCTTGGAACCGATCTCGCTTAAATCCGGTCCAAAATTTACGCCTGCCCCGTTCACCCGGTGGCAGTTGCTACAGGTGTTGGTGAAAACAATTTTGCCATTTTCAATCTTCCCTTTTTTGTCAATCAAAACCGAAATCGGGGGCAGCGAATGTCCTTCCTTGCTTCCTGGAAGCGTGAGATATTTTGCTCCCGCTTCACGGATGTTGGAGCGCCATGCACTCTGAAAGACACCGGCCGCAGTAATCTGCAAATCCGCGGGGATTTTCTTATCACGCGCCAGCGCAAGCAACCTGTCTTCTGATTCCCACGGCCCGCCAAAAGTCCGGATCGCCAGCTTGCGATTGTCGGGCGCCTGGGTGCTGTCGCTGAAAATCCGCTCCATCAGCGTCATCGCTTTAGTGATGTACAGATAAGGCCACACCGTTACAATCAATGCATGCACTTCATCCTTCTTGTTTTCACGAATAACCTTTTCCAGCAGGTCGATACGACCCCAATTGAGGAGGACTTTCATCGATTCTTTTCCAATGACACTGTCAGGGAAGTGAAGGCTTTGCGCCAGCAACTCCGGTGCTTTGTTCTCAAGCTTGAAACGCGAGACCAGTTCCACAAACTCAAGGCGTCCCTGGTATTGACCCAATGCCTTGTTTAAGGCATTGCGAACACCCAGCGCCAGGGACGTATGTGCCGGATCCATCTGCTTGAGGGCGTACAGAACTTTTTCACCTTGCTCCTGGATAACCAGACTTGACAAAATCGCCTGTTTGGAAACATCCTTATGAAAATCAAACGCACGGTAATATCGCAGCATTTCCTTTTCGTCAGCACCCTTAATAATTTCGGCCAACATCGGCAATGCAAATTTGCTTCTGCTTCTCCATACGATATCCCGGCCGCCTGGCGTATTCCAATTATCTCCAGCCTTTTTCTTCCAGGCCAAAAAACAGGCATCCTCGTTTCCCTGTGCGCCAATGCCCAACGCTTCCAGGTACCAACGGTCTGTTCCATCGTGTTGCGAAGCGAGCTCGGCCCACAGCACTGCTGCCTGTGGGCTGCTGTTTCCCCGCAATGCGAGTGCCGCTTCACGCCGGACCTGGGGTGAGGCATGATGACTTAGTTTTTCTACAACCGGGAGAATATCTTTTTTTACATTACGGCTGATCCGCAAAGCCGTGATTACAATGTCTGAGTTGGGATCGCCAAATGCTTCCGTTAAGAATGCATCGCTTGCATTTAATCTTGACAATAACCACAAAGCCTGTGCCCGGTGGAAATTGTTTTTTGATTTCCAGAGTTCGGTAAGACCCTGTTTGGCCTTTTCACCCATCGAATTCAGGGCGGTCCAACCCAAATAACGCGTGGCCGCGTTCGGATTAAGAAGTGCATTGACAGCACGCTCCACGGAATTTACCGCCGGTTTTTCTATCGTGTATCTCATGTTGGGTGGAGCAATGCGATAGATCCTCCCACGGTCCAGATCACCCACCTGGTGCCCGCCAACACCGGGATCATACCAGTCGGCAACAAAGAGGGAGCCATCCGGGGCCACGGCGACATCGATTGGCCGGAACCACTGATCTTTCTGGCCTTCCAATATGTTCACAATCGTAGCCGTATAGCCCGCTCCGCTCTTTTCCACCGGGTATGATCGAACGACATTGTGACCCGGCTCTGCATGGATCATCTGACCATAAAAAACGGATGGCAGCAGTGTTCCTTCGTAGATCGTGATACCCGATGGAGATCCGGAACCCGTTTGAAGCACGTTGGGCACCACACCCGGATCATTCAAGTGCCAGTGACGAAGCGGGATTTCCTTTTCAAGGTTTGTCCTTCGCGTATTCCAACTGGCCCCCGTCATTTCATCTTTAAACCCGAAGTTGCCGCCCTCCATTACATAGTTGATTCGCGTGCCCTTGTTGCCGTCATCATCATTATCGGATTGCCACAGCGTGCCAAAAGGGTCGATCGTGACTTCATAATTATTGCGGAAATTGTGAGCAAGCACCTCCACTTGCGTTCCATCCTCGTTGCAGCGCATCACCATTCCTTCTCTCAGAGGCTTTCCATTGGCAACTACTTTTCTTCCGCGAACGTCCACCACCGTATCACCGGCCGGCGTGAGCAACGATTTGCCTGCGTTGCCAAAATTGAAATAGTACTTCCCATCCGGACCAAATACGAAACTGTGCATTCCATGATCGCTTTGTAGGCCTTGAATACCGGTGAAAAAGACTTCCTTTTTATCGGGGACGTCGTCCTTATTCTCATCGGTGAAAACAAAAACGTAGGGGCTGCAGGATACCATCACCTTGTTGCCCATCAGCGAAATTCCAAGCGCCGCATTGACGTCTATGCTCTGATAAAAGATCTTGCTCCGATCTGCTTTCCCGTCTCCATCTGTATCTTCGAGGATCATGATTCGATCACCTTCCTTCTTTACCGGGTTTTTTGGATTAATCTCATTGCGGTAGTTATAGGCTTCACAAACCCATACACGACCGCGCTCGTCAATGGCGATGTTCGTGGGATTGGTGAACATCGGCTCGGATGCAAAGAGTTTTACTTCAAGGCCGTTGTACACTTTCAAATCCGCCAGGGATGCTGCCGGTGAATGATCGTCGGTTTTTTCATTGGAGCACGCAAATAAAATACTCAAAAAAAGGACCGTAACAATTCTACTCATGGCATACAAGTTAAAAGAAAGATAGTGATTTGATAC
>JBGPGZ010000492.1:0-3520 GCA_041484175.1 Cyclobacteriaceae bacterium
AATGGTGAAGAAGGATAGCCTGTTGTTATTAAAGGCGGACGGCCGTTATCGGGGAAAGGTTGGAATCCCGCCTTCCATGGCAAAAAATATCGCCGGCAGCTATGATGCCGGCAGGCACGTCCTCACCTTGGTTAAGTTTGACGTGGAAAAAAATGCCGATTACGTCAATTCGAAATGGGAGATACAAAAGAAACCGTTTCAGGGTGACGCGGTAAATTCTTACAACGACGGCCCGCTGGCCACGGGCGGACAACTGGGCCCATTTTATGAAATAGAAAGTTCTTCTCCGGCAAGGGAATTGAAAAAGGGGGAGACCATGACTCACCTGCAAATCACGCTTCACCTGGAAGGCGATGAATCGCTGTTAAATGAAATAGCAAAAAAAACATTGGGGGTTTCATTGTCTGATGTTGCCAACACGTTCAGGAATTAATATGACGCTAAACTGGTTAGCTCCGTATTCCGAAAATAATTCGCGATAGGACCAAATGCTTTTACCACAGAGGCCGCGGAGTCAATGCAGCACAGAGGGCACAGGGAAGTGCCAATCATAGGATATAAAGCCAATTCTCTGTGTTCTTTGTGTGCATTCCTCTGTGACCTCTGTGTTAAAAGACCAGCCAGGGTCAAAACAAAAAACGATTCGATAAAGCTAACGACGGACTTCGCAATTCACCGTTCGCAATTCGCTAATCGCAATTCTGCCTGATCTCTTAAAAAAAAACTGACGTCTTCTGAGCAAAGAGTTGAATTGCGAATTCTGATTTGCGAGTTGCGAATTTTAATTTAATGGGGCATCGCTGTACTCTCCTTCCCACTTCGCCACCACCACCGTTGCCAGGCAGTTGCCAATTACGTTCACCGTTGTGCGGCCCATATCCATCAGGGCATCGACGGCGAGAATGACAAACGCTTTTTGCGGATCAATGCCGATCGAGGCAACCGTGCTTACCAGGATCAGAAAAGTAGCGCCGCGCACACCCGCCACACCTTTGCTGGTGAGCATCAGGATAATGACCATCTTGATTTGCTCTCCCAGACTTAAATCGACACCGGCCATTTGCGCCACAAAGACGGACGCGAGTGAAAGATAAAGTGTGCTGCCGTCGAGGTTAAAACTGTAGCCCGTGGGCAATACAAACGATACAACCTTTCGGGGTATTCCCATTTCTTCAAGGTTCTCCATGGCCTTGGGCAGGGCCGCTTCACTGGTGGCGGTGGAGAAAGCGATTGCCACAGGTTCCGAGATCGCCTGAATAAACTTTTTGAAATTCAACCCAATGATAAACCCGATCGGCACCAGGACGCCACCAATAAATACAACAAGCGCCCCGTAAAGGGTGAGCACCAGCATCAGCAGGTTTTTCAGCACGCCAAAGCCAAGCGAGGCAATCGCATAGGCCAGGGCCCCGCCAACCGCAAACGGCGCAAAATACATTACGACGTTGGTGAACTTGAACATCACATCCGACAAGCCTTCTGCAAATTGAAGCATCGGCTTTTTCTTTTCATCACTAAGTTGTGCGAGCGCAATCCCAAAAAGAATGCTGAAGACAACGACTTGCAAAACATTGTTATCGGCAACAGCCTTTGCGACATTCTCAGGGAAAATGTCAAGGATCACGTCGTGCGACTGTTTTTGTGCAATCAGCGCTTCACCCTTTTCCTTTTGTTCTTGTTGCAACTCAACCACCGCACCTTCCCCCGCCCGCGTAAAGTTGATAGCACCCAAGCCGATGAAAAGCGCAACGGTTGTTACCATTTCAAAATATAAGATGGCTTTCAAACCCATCCTTCCCACTTGTTTCAAGTTGGAGTGAGCAGCAATCCCGACCACAAGAGTCGAGAATAAAAGCGGAGCAATAATGGTCTTGATAAGCCGAAGGAAAATGCCGCTGAGCACATTCATCTTCAGGGCAACCGATGGAAACGAAAAACCAATTTCGCAACCCAGAAACATGCTAACGACAATCCACGTTGTCAGGGATTTCCGGTCGATCGCCATGTAGACAAGCAGCGCCCAGGTCAGCCAACGGCTAGCGGTCAATATTTGCCATGGAACCGCAGCCCATTGATAATAACTGACAAGTGCAAGAAGGATGGCCACTGTGGCGCCACCAACAATGAGAGGGTAAAGTAGTTTTCTGATCAAATAAAATCGGTTTAAAGGTGTGAATATATAGAATTGATTCTTGGATGCGGTGGCCAAAGAAAGTTGATTTTTCAAAAAAGGCACATGAAATGTCAATTTTTCAGCGAATCAGTGCAAACTTATCAATGGACCTCCCCGGGGGAGAACTTAATTTCCTTAAATTTGTTGGCTCATTGAAAGACATCCGATTATGCTAAAAGCAACCAGGAATATTCATATTTACCTTGAGTCAAACCCTAATCCGAACTCGCTGAAGTTTGTTGTCAACGAGATTCTTGTGCCCGAGGGCATGAGCTTTGACTTCCCTGACGCGGCGAGCACAGGGGACGCCCCGCTCGCAAAGGAGTTATTTGAATATCCATTTGTGGACAGGGTTTTCTATATGAGTAATTTCGTTACGGTCACCAAAAAGGAAGACACGGAGTGGCTGGAAATCCAGGAAGGCCTCAAAAAGCACATTCAGCACTTTTTGGAGTCGGGAAAGCTGATCCTCGATATCAAAAATCCGGCAGCACCACTGGCCGAAGGGGAAGAGGAAACTGAAACCGTGAAGAAGATCAAGACAATCCTTGATGAATACATCCGGCCTGCCGTAGAGCAAGATGGCGGGGCCATCACGTACCATTCATACAAAGACAAGCGGGTGACCGTCACCCTTCAAGGCTCCTGCAGCGGGTGCCCCTCCTCCACCGTAACCCTGAAAGCCGGCATCGAAAATCTCTTTAAAAAGATGATGCCTGAGGAAGTAGAGGAAGTAGAAGCCCTCGGCTAGGATCAGGATTTACAGGATTGAAGGATTTTCAGGATTCTCACCATTCCAGTAATTCTCCAATCCCGCTCTGAATTCGGGATATCAAATTCCAAATCGGTTCCTACCCACTCTTCATCGCCGGTAATGCAATTCCATTTTATTAAATGGCGTATGTCAGGCATTAGGTTCCTGTCTCCCTTTGCGGTTGAGTGCCTTTTAAATATTTATCAAGGAATTTAAGGACCTCCTCGGATGCCTTGATATTGTTTTCTTTTTTCACAAAGCCATGGCCTTCATCGGGAAAAATGACATACTCCACGGAAACACCGTTTTTCTTGGCGGCCGCCACTATTTCGTCGGACTCTACCTGAAGCACCCGGGGATCATTGCTACCCTGAAGGACGATAAACGGCTTAGTTATTCTGCTTGCATGGAAGAGTGGCGATTTATTGTATAGCGCGACTGAGTCTTGAGTAGTCGGATCGCCTAATTCCGTGTATAATGCCTTCCGGCCTGATTCCCACCACGGCGGAATACTCCGAAGCGTCCGTATCCAATTGGTCACACCAAATAGATTAACTCCTACTTTGAATTCATCCGGCGCAAAAGTAAGCGCA
>JBGPGZ010000493.1:0-3501 GCA_041484175.1 Cyclobacteriaceae bacterium
TCCTCGCGATCCTCGTTCCGGTCAACTAACCGTCCAACCATATGAGCAACAAGCCGCTCATGCTGTTTGATCAACAACTTGAAAGCCTGCATATCTCCATGTAAGAGCCGGGAGACCAGGTCCCTGTCATCCATCATTTCGGGGTTAGACACGGGGATAATTGGAAATGTTGCAGGGAAGATATAAAAGGAAGCTGGATTCTGGAAGCTGTTGCAGGATTATGGTGGTTGGAGTGAGCACTTGAAAATTGGGACAAACCAGAATCCAGCTGCCTGAATCCAGAATCTAAATTTTTCCCGGCAACTGCAACATTGACGTTCAGTTCAGTGTCTCACGTCCCAAAACCAATAAAAAATTCTACGCTTATGGATAGCAATTTAAGAGAAGTACTGATGGCTCCGGCCATTTTGGGTAGTTTGGGTGGCGCAGTCTATGTTTTTGTAAAGACCATGACCGATTACATTTTGAAAAAGAAAATGATCGAAAAGGGTTTTGTGAATGATGACACGCAAGCCATTTTCAAACAGCATACGGCGGAAAACAAATTTACATCGTTGAAATGGGGGCTGATCATTTTGTTTGCCGGCCTTTCGCTGATTGTGATGGAATACGTTCCTGTCGGACCGGAATCGCCCCTTCCTTACGGATTATTTTCGGTATCGGTGTCGATCGGTTTTCTGATCTACTACTTTATCGTTAAGAAGGAGACCGGTAAGTAAGTCTTCTACTATCCTCAAAATTTTCCAGCTATGCTTCGCAACTATATCAAGACGGCGATACGAAATCTTTCGCGTCACCGGTTTTTCTCGTTTATCAATATTTTCGGCCTGGCTATCAGTATGTCTATCTGCATGGGCATCATCATGCTCGTCGCCGATCAGATGATGAGTGACCGGTACAATACAAAGCGCGACCGGATCTATCGCGTAAACAGCATTCCGATCGGCAAGGATGGCGAACAACGAAGCGAAACGGCCACAACGAGTCTTCCGATCAAGCAGGAGCTCCTGGAAAACTATACCGGCATTGAAAAAGCAGTACGTATTGTACGTGGCTTTGCCAACAACTGGCTGGAAATCGATCAAAATGTTAACATCCCTGTGTCGGGTTATTTTGCGGATCCGGAGATGCTGGAGGTTTTTGAGATTGAATTGGAATACGGAGACCCGAAAACAGCGCTCGTTGAACCGTATTCGGTAGTACTTACCAAAAATGCGGCAAAGAAACTATACAGACAGGAAAACCCGGTGGGAGAAACCTTCAAGGTAGGCGACGCCGGACTTTATAAAGTTACCGGGGTGATCAGGGAAACAGATCACAAATCGCATATTCTTTTTGACGCCCTGGCGAGTCTTTCCTCGTTAAAAAGCCTGGAGGCTGGGGGAAAGCGGGACAAGGTTCTTGACAATTGGTCTAACTGCTGGCAGGGGTGGGTTTATGTGCTGCTGGATATGGGAAAAAAGGCTGAGGACATCCAGCCGAATCTGGAGAAAATTCACAAAAATCATTTTGCCAAGCTGGCCAACCCGGAACAGCTAAGGGTAAAATATACGCTGCAAAGCATCATGAAAATTACGCCGGGGTCCTTTATCAACAATCCGATCGGCCCGTTTCTCCCCTGGATATTCATTTACTTCTTTGCCGGATTAGCAGCCGTGGTGATGCTTACTTCCTGTTTTAATTTTACCAATTTATCCATCGCCCGCTCGCTGACGAGGGCACGGGAAATTGGCGTACGAAAGGTAACAGGTGCGATGCGCTGGCAGATCTTCACACAATTCTTATCCGAGTCGGTAATCGTGGCCCTTTTTTCGCTTGGAGTAGCCCTTGTTCTCTTGATTCTGTTAAAGCCGCTGATGCTGGAATTGAGTTTCGCGCGGATGATGAAATGGGATCTGGAGGCGAATTACTATGTGTACGGGGTTTTCGTTGTATTTGCCCTGATCGTCGGCATTCTCGCAGGAATATTTCCCGCTATCGTGCTCAGCGGTTTTCAGCCGGTGAAAGTATTAAAGAGCTTGAATACGATGAAGCTCTTCTCCAACATGGGCTTGCGCAAAGCTTTGCTGGTCTCCCAATTTACGTTTTCTCTTGTCTTCATCCTTACCGTCATCATTGTATACAACCAATTGAGACTTTTCATGCGAGCCGACCATGGTTTCAACATGAAGAATAAAATCGTCGTAGAGCTCAATGATACATCTGCGGAAGCATTGAAGAACGAATTGATCAAGTATAATAATGTAGAGGGCGTCGCAGGGGCCTCCCACGTACCTGCTTCGGGAACCTCCTATGGAACAGGGTTCAAAAAGTCATTGAATGACAAGGATTGGACAGAGCTTTATTATTACTCCGTGGACGAAAATTATCTCAAAAACATGGAGGTGCCGCTTGTGGCGGGACGTTTCTTTTCGGAAAACGACGGAGCCTCGAATAAAAATTTCATTGTTGTTAATGAGAAGACAGTTGATGCGTTCCACTTTGGTACCCCCCTTGACGCATTGGGCAAAGAGCTCATCTATCAAAACGATTCAACAAGAAAACAGATCATTGGTGTTGTGAGAAATTACAATCATCAAATGCTGATGGAAAAGATAGATCCGTTGGCCTTGATGTTTGACCCAAAAAAGGTGCAGCTGCTTCAAATAAAGTATTCAGGCACGTTTGAAGATGCGGGGAAGACGGTTGAGGCTGCCTGGGCTAAGATCAACCCTGCACTCAAGGTGGACTACAGGGATTTTGCGTCGGAGGTCCACAAAATCTATGATATTTTCTTTGGCGATTTGGTCAATGTGCTGGGTGTTGTTGCGGGTTTGGCCATCTTCATTTCATGCTTAGGGTTGTTGGGAATGGCTACGTACAGCACAGAAACACGCATCAAGGAAATTTCCATTCGGAAAGTATTGGGCAGCAGCGATGGTTCGCTGGTATATTTGTTGTCGAAAGGATTTATTGCAATCCTGCTAATCGCGGTTGTCATTGCAGTTCCTGCGGCTTATTTTCTAAACAACTTATGGCTGGAGCAATTCGCTTACCACGTGACGGTGAGCGTGCCCACCATTTTGTTGGGTGTGATCATCCTGGTTGTTTTTGGTGCACTTACGATCGGCTCGCAGACGTGGCGGGCTGCCTATGTGAAACCCGTGGATAATCTCAAGGGCGAGTGATCCCTCACCCCAACCCCCGTCCGACCGTGTCATGTATTAAGCATTGAGGTCCCAAACTTCCGGTTTATTTGAAATGCTTCAGCCGTACAACCTCCTCTGGTTTTAGGAATCTCCATTGGCCGCGCGACAGGTCTTTCTTATCCAACCCGGCAAAGACGGAACGGTCCAGCTTCACGACATCATAGCCGAGGGTCTCAAAGATTCGGCGAACCACGCGGTTCCAGCCAATGTGAATTTCGAGACCCACCGTCTTATTGTCCTCGCTGATAATGGCAAGGTCATCGATCATGGCGCGACCTTCTTCGAGGTGGACGCCTTCCAAAATTTTCTGGAA
>JBGPGZ010000494.1:0-3496 GCA_041484175.1 Cyclobacteriaceae bacterium
CGCAACGAAAAACGTTGCCTTATCCGTTGTCACGACAGTTCCAAATTCCACGACAGGATGATCCTCATCGAAATACGTTTTAATTTTCCTGAGTTCATCCAATTCATGATTGGCAAATTGAAGTTGGTCAGACAAAAGGCTTACTTCGGCGACCGTTTCCACTTTGTAAGATTGCTGGTGAGCATCATACTCTTCCTCTTCGACCTTGCTTTTGGGGGTCATCATCTCCCTGATTCTGTGCCGGCAATCCTCAATAACAGCCTCATGTTTCTTCGTGCCGGCGGTAAGTATTTCCTTTTTAAAACGGACCGTATCTGTTTCCATAGTAATTATTTATTAGTCATGCCGGGCTTTTTTCTTGAATAGATTTGAATGCAACTTCATTAAATCACCCAAAGAAACGACTGATGAAGGTCAGTTCACACGGTGACTTTCATCAGTCCTTCCTCAAAAAATGAATAATGGATGCGAATTTGATCAGCCCATGTCCGGATTGGTACCCAACGCCATCGCCAGTGTTTTCAGCCTTGGATTGTGGTCTGCTATCAATTTAAGGATTCCAACAAAAGGGACAAAAAGAATCATCCCGGCCAGGCCCCAGAATATTCCTCCGGCAAAAATAGCGATCAACATCACCAGCGTATTCACGTGAAGCCGGTTGCTGACCGCGAACGGAAAAATAAGATTTGCTTCGAGATACTGGACAAACGTGAAAATAGCCACAATCCCCAGCGGATACCATATAGTATCATACGTGATCCACGCCATCGTGATCGGCAGCAGGGAGCCGACTATGATTCCGATATAGGGTATGAAAGTGAGCACGGATGCAATAAAGCCAAAGAGAATTGCGTGGGGGACTCCCAACAACAATAGTCCGACGCTGTTGAGTACGCCTACAATCAGATAGACTAATGCCATTCCTTTTATGAAATTGTAATAAGCACGAATGGTTAAGGAAAGGATCTCACGGATGCTTTCCTTCTTCTCCTTTGGGAAAATCCTGTAAAGTACCTTTACCCATAGACTTCTGTAAAATAGAAGCAGTACGGCATATACCGGAATAAGGATGAGCATAACAAAAGAGAATGCGGAGAGTGAGATGGTTCTTTGTAACAATGCAAACGCTCCGCTGGCGGTTTGATCGATGGCCCGTGTACTCCATCGGTCGAGTTGGTCGCGGGAAACGCCCAACGAATCAATCATGAAGTCACTTAAATCGTGAAATGACTTGTCCATCTTGGCCTGAAGCGTTGGCCATTCCTGCAGAAAATCAAAAAACTGTTTCGCCAGAAGCGCAACGACCGAAAGAAACAGGAGCATCAAAATGGTTACGCTGATCAGAATTGCGGTCATCCGGCCGACTCCCTTTCTTTCCATCCAGGAACAAATTGGATGAAGTACGAAGCTGATCAGGGCGGCAAAGGCCAGCGGTATGAACAAGTCCCTGCCAAAATATAGGATGACTGAACCGAAAATAACGTATTGCATTCCGCTGAGATAAGAGCCATCCCGGGGAATCAATCTGATTTTAAATGGATCGAATCTCATTCCTTCCGTTTTAATACGAAATCAGCCTGCCCCTCTTTTGATTTCTTCCTTTTGTCTCCAAAAAGAATTCGGATGGAGGGGGTGACCGTATCATCGTATTGTCCGCTCCTGACATTCCAAATGAAGAGGATCAGGAAGCAAACCGCGATCGAGAGGCTTATGAAGATCAGTACAATGATAACGTCCATGGCTATTGTTGAGAATGCTCAAATTGATAATTATGAAATCGCTCAAAAGCCGCTTTGTCGAGTCCTTCCCGGTGATTGGGATGGGCAATTTCGATCAGGGCTTTCGCGCGTTGGCGCATATTCTTTCCGTATAGATAGGCCACTCCATATTCGGTCACAATATAATGAGCATGGGCCCGTGTCGTAACTACTCCCGCTCCTTGTTTCAAAAATGGAACGATTCGCGATATTCCTTTTCCGGTAGTTGAGGGTAAAGCAATAATTGGTTTTCCTCCTTCCGAAAGAGAGGCCCCCCTTATAAAATCCATCTGACCACCGACCCCGGAATATTGATAGGTGCCAATGGAATCAGAACAAATCTGGCCCGTAATGTCCACTTCAATGGCACTGTTCACGGCCGTTACTTTTGGGTTTGTCCGGATCACGGAAGTATCGTTTACATAGTCTATCCCCAACACAGCGATCGATGGATTATCGTCGACAAAATCATACAGCTTACGACTTCCCAGGAGGAAAGCCGTAACAGATTTGCCGCGGTGTTTCCTTTTATGCTGGTTGGTGACGACACCACTTTCTATCAACGGGATTACTCCATCGGAAAACATTTCAGTGTGAATCCCCAGCTCTTTGTGATGGGTAAGGGATGCGAGCACCGCATTTGGAATCGAGCCAATGCCTGTTTGAATGGTCGCGCCATTCTCCACCAGTTGGGCACAATGTACGCCAATCCTCATGGCAATTTCATCCGGGCCGTCTTGCTTGCTGATTTCCGGAAGTTCTTGTTCCGCCAGGACCATGGCATCGAATTCCTGAACGCTGACAATGCCATCCCCCAACGTACGGGGCATTCGTGGATTGATTTGAGCAATCACTTTCTTGGCGGTCTTAAGACCTGCAATGGCGATATCGACGGAGGTTCCCAGGGAACAATATCCGTGTTTGTCAGGAGGAGAAACCTGGACCAGTGCAACGTCAATGGGCAAAGCCCCTCTTCTGAAAAGGTTAGGAATTTCGCTCAAAAATATGGGTACATAATCACCACGACCATCATTCACCGCCTCCCGGACGTTTTCTGAAACAAACAGTGAGTTGATCCGAAAGCTCTGTTTGTATTTTTTATCTGCAATCAGGGCTTCGCCTTGCAAACTGATGCTCACAATCTCGACGTCAAACAACTCGGAAGCCCGTTCCGTTAATTTTCTTAACAAGAAATGAGGTGTTGCGGCACCTCCATGCACGAACACGCGATCTCCCGACTTGATCATCCTCAACGCTTCTTCACCTGAAGTGTACATAGTCTTAGCGGTTAATTGTTTCTTAATTTTTTGGCGGCTACATATTTAACAGCCAAGGTGGAAAATCCAACCACGCTGATACTGCTGATCGGCATGAGTATGGCCGCCACCAAGGGTGTCAGGTTCCCGGTCACTGCAAAAGTCAAAGCAACAGCATTGTATATCCATGAAATTGCAAGGCCGATCCTCAAGATGGAGGTGGCGGATTGAGCGAGGGCCAGAAATTGATCCAGCGAATCCATCTTATCGCCTTGAAGAATCCCGTCACAGGCAGGGGTGAAAACGCCGGTATCATCCGTAACCGCAATCCCTACGTCGCTTTGCTTTAAGGCTCCGGCATCATTGAGCCCATCGCCCAGCATCATCACTTTTCTACCTTGTTTTTGAAGGTCGCGAATGTAATGTAGCTTATCGTGAGGGCCCTGACTAAAAAACAGAGGCACAGAAGAATTGAAAAGCGCG
>JBGPGZ010000495.1:0-3489 GCA_041484175.1 Cyclobacteriaceae bacterium
ATCCCGTCTGGGCGAAGTGCGGCCAATTGGGAATTCCGGTGCTGATCCATAGCGGAGAACCTTCCGCCTTCTGGAGTCCGAAAGATAAATTCAACGAACGCTGGCTTGAACTCAAACAAGAACCTGGCCGATACAAATCGCCGGAAAAGAATCCGTCGTTTGAGCAAATTATGGCGGAGCAACATCATGTGTTTCGCAAACATCCAGAAACAAAATTCATTGATGCTCACCTCGGCTGGTTTGGAAATGATTTGGAACGATTGGGTAAATTATTGGATGAACTGCCAAATGTGTATACCGAACTGGGCGCCGTTCTGGCCGAGTTGGGCAGGCAACCCCGGTTTGCAAGAACATGGATAATCCAATACCAGGACCGGGTGATGATGGGCAAGGACACTTACAATAAAGAAGAGTATTACGTTTATTTCCGGGTATTGGAAACAGCCGATGAATATTTTGACTATTACCGGAAACGACATGCCCACTGGAAAATCTATGGGCTGGAACTTCCCGATTCGGTGCTTCGAAAACTATATTACCAGAATGCCCTGAATGTGATTCCAGGAATCGACCGGAGTCTGTTTCCTTCTAAAGAGAGTCCATAGCCTATCCCAGACCGTCTTTTGAAACTTCAAAACGGAACAATAGTTGAATTTCAATAGACCGGCCTCTCACAGCATTCCGCTAACTCCGTTCAGAGACTCTCAATGTTGGTTCAACCTCTTCTTTTGAACATTCACCGGGCATTTTGATTGAAAGAACATACCGGAGTCAATAAAAAGCGTTGTTAGTGCACATACACCATGAATTTATAGACCATGAAGAAGAAGTCATTTTTTGCAGGGGTTGGAATTTCATTGGGCATTCTGTTCAATCTTCTTTGCACCTCCCCTCTTCAGGCGCAATATGCCGCCGCGTTGGGTGTCAGAATCGGCGGCACCAGCGGAATAGCCGGGAAATACTTTTACAAACCAACGATTGCCGCCGAAGGAATTATCGGCACTTTTGGGAATGGCTTCAGTCTGACGGGACTGATCGAAAAATATGAACCGGTCTATAATGCAACAGGCTTTTACGTATACTATGGCGGGGGTGCGCACCTGGCGTTTTACGACGGCCGGAACAGCAACTACAGCAATTTCGGACGCGAGGTGGACTATCGACGCAACAATAATGTGGGTTTCGGTATCAATGCCATTGTCGGCGTGGAATACAGGTTGCCTGAAAATATCCCAATTTCTATCAGCCTGGACCTGAAACCTTTTATCGAAGTCGGTTCGAGCGGCTATGTGGCGGTTGCGCCCGATCCGTCGATCGGAATTAAGTTTATTATTAAATAACAACGACAGTCCAATTTCTTTCGGATCTCTGCGAACGAGATGCTCGACCAATGAACAGGCCGCTCCTACGGAGCTGGTTTCCGTGATAATCTGTTTCTTACAAACAGGACGCCCCTAACGGGGCTATAAGTGGGGAGCCGCATCTACGGGGCTTTTTCGATTCACGAACGTAGAGATTTCCGATGCTAATGACCATTACTTATTCCGGCATCTAGCTCCGGAGGAGCGACCTGTTTATAGAAATTAACACCAATGGACTCCAAGCTCCGTAGGAGCGGCCTGTTGAATTCTCCGCGCTCAAATCCCAACCCGTAGATCAGCCAATGGCCATATTTTTATTCATTTTAAACCACATTTTATCGATCATCGAACATTTTACATACATTTACGTAATTAATCAAAAGGTTGGAATGAAAGGAACAAATCTTGGAGAATTTGAGGAGCTGGTGCTCCTGACCATTGCAGGATTGGTCAACGATGCTTACAGCGTTGCCGTTTGTGATGAACTGGAAAAGTCCACGGGCCGCAAGGCGAAGCTCGGAGTTGTCCATGCGGTCCTTCACCGGCTGGAAGAGAAGGGGTTTGTCAAGAGCAAGTTAGGAGAAGCAACCAGTATCCGGGGTGGCAAGCGGAAGCGCTACTATTCTGTAACCAGTGCGGGCAAAGCGACGCTGATGAAAACAAAGGAACTTCGCGATCGCTTGTGGAGTGCGATTCCGGAAATGGTCCTCAAAAGAATATGAGTAACAAACAAAAACCGCCCTGGTGGGCGACACGATTCCTTTCGTGGTATTGCCGTCAGGAGTTGCTCGAAGATCTGCAGGGTGACCTGAACGAATATTTTGAACGCAACTTAAAAGCAAAAGGACCACGACGGGCGCGCTTTATTTATATCATCGATGTCTTCAAGTTTTTTAGATCTTATACGCTTAAGAAACCAAAATTGCTCAACCTTCTTATCCAATGGATCATGATTGGCAGCTACATCAAAACCTCAGGTCGCAGCATCGTGCGCAACAAATTATTTTCATCGATCAACATCATCGGGCTTGCCATCAGCATGTCGGTGGGTCTGTTGATGATTGCTTTTTTATCGGACGTTTTTTCCTACGATCGTTTTCATGAAAAAAGGGACCGCATCTATCGCGTGATTAATCATTACCTGTACATAGACCAGCCTAAGAATGATTTTGCTTCTACTTCCCTCAAAACCGGTAAACTGATTCAAGATAACGTTACCGGTGTGGAGGAGGTCGTCATGCTTCGACGTGGATTCGAAGGCGATTTCAAAGTGGGTGAGAAGACCATTCCCCTGGAAGGGATGTGGGCCAATGAATCACTTTTTCGCGTATTTACTTTCCCCCTCCTGCATGGCGACGCTCGCACCGCCTTGAAAAATCCCTTTTCGCTGGTGCTGACAGAAAAGACCGCAAAGAAATTATTCGGTGATGAGGAGGCGCTTGGGAAGGGCGTTCAATTGGATACCGTTAACTACATGGTGACGGGCGTGATGAAGGATGTGCCGGCTTTTTCGCATATGCAATTCGAAATGCTCGCGTCCCTGTCGTCCAAGGAGCTGCAGGAAAAGAACAATAAAAATTTTTTGAGTTGGGACAACATGTGGATGGGCTATGTCTACCTGCTCCTTCCCGAGAACACCGATCTCCGGTCTTTGCAAACCAAACTGGATAAACTGGCGATCGAGGAAAATAAGAGCCTTCAAAATACAACCATCACCGTCTCCCTGCAACCACTCAATGACATCGCGCTTAGCAAAGATATGAGTAATCAAATCGGCCCCGTCATGCTTCTCAGCATTGTGTGGATCAATGGAGGTTTAGCTTTCGTTGTTATCCTTTCCGCCTGTTTCAACTATACCAACCTCTCGATCGCGCGATCACTGCGCCGTTCACGCGAGGTGGGCATCCGAAAAGTGATTGGTGCACGGAAAAGTCATGTCATGGGGCAATTTATCGCAGAATCGGTGATCATCGCGCTGCTGGCGCTGGCAATTTCTTTTCTGTTGTTTTTGTTCCTGCGACCGCAGTTTCTTTCCATCGCGCCCGAATTGCAACGAATCGTAAGACTGGATCTTTCACCGAGGGTCATTCTTTCGTTTGTGGCGCTCGCCCTGGTCGTGGGCATTGTC
>JBGPGZ010000496.1:0-3487 GCA_041484175.1 Cyclobacteriaceae bacterium
ACGCCCCTGCCGGACTCCGCAAAAGGATTAGAACGTATGTCATGGTCCTGCGCTCACCCGTGAGTTGTCGACGTTTGTCAATGCGGGCAAAGCAGATTTTCCTTTCGGATCCTCCCCATTTGTTTATTATTTGTTTAACAAATGTTGAAGCGCACATTCTTATGATTTAGATCATTTTTTGAAGTCAGGAAAGTCATGTTTTGCAGGATGGCGGACTGACTACCTTACTGACTACTTTCATGCCGGTGTTTTGAATGCAATCGACGTGAAAATGCGGAACGCGATCATCCATGTAAAATTTGATTCAAAGAGAATGAAAAATAATATTTATGCGCTGGGGATCATCATTTTTGCGTTAACAGGCTGCGGCCCGAAAATACATACCACCTATGATCACCGCGTGGACTTCAAGAAGTATAAAAGTTTTTGCTGGATGAAGGGGTGTGAGTTTATCTATTCCGGGCCGAAATACCTCAGTGACAGCCTGGTGCGCGGTTATTTCAAAAAGGCCATCATAGAGACGATGAAAAGCAAAGGGGTCGTTTACAATGCGGATTACCCTGACTTGCTGGTCGATGTGCATGTTACGGTTGAAAACATGTCGGAGATTATCTATCACCGCGATCAGGAGGCCCAAATGTCTTTTTTGCCTTTAGCGGAGCCTGAGGTGATCGAGTTTTTGAAAGGCACGCTCGTGATCGATATGGCCGACCGGAATGAAAGCCGCATGGTGTGGAGGTCGGAAGCGATCGGCTATTTGGACATCCATCCCGAGCTGACGGAAAAAAACATCCGGAAAGGAATTGAAAGGGTCCTCCAAGATTTTCCGTCAGCCTCCAGGTCCCGGGATTCCGTTAAGACGAAATGATAAAAAAAGCGCTGAATACCAGGGGCGTGGAGGCGGGGGAAGTGAAGATGAGATAAGGTGATTCAGGTCTATTACACCGGGTCAAACTTCCAGCTTGTCGAGCATTGGAAACTGTTGTTTCCAAAGTTGAAAATAGGCATGTTTGCGGCCTAGCAACTCTTCATGCGCTCCTTCTTCTGCAACGATTCCCTTCTCAAGAACGACAATTTTATCGGCGTTATATACTGTGCTTAGGCGGTGGGCAATAATGATGACGGTCTTCCTTTGCTCGCGCAATAATTGAATCATCTTTTGGACATGTTTTTCAGAAGCAGCATCCAGCGAAGAAGTAGCTTCATCCAGAATGAGAATTTCAGGATCCCTGTACAAGGCCCTGGCGATCGCAATTCTCTGTCTTTGCCCACCTGATAGCATTGCTCCATTTTCACCGAGGTAAGTATTAAAACCATTGGGTAGTTTCTCAATGAATTCTAAAATATCCAATCCTGAACAAATGCGGAGGATTTTCTTTATTTCGGGTTGATCATCACCAGCAGCAATATTCTCAACCACGTTGCCGGCAAAGAGATCGATTTTTTGAGGAACTGCACACACCAGCCGCCGAAGTGAATCATTCCTGACGTATTTCAGATCGTAGTCTCCAATAAGTACTTGTCCTGATTGCAACGGATAAAGATTTTGCAGCAGCGCCATCAATGTTGACTTGCCGGAGCCGCTTTCGCCTACGATCGCCGTCACTTTGCTTTTAGGGATTTCAAGGGTAAGGTCTTCAAATACAGTTACCCTGGAACCATACCGAAATTTGATGTTTTTGAACTTGATATCGCCTGTCATTTCCGGCATGAGGCTAAACTGATTTCCCTCTTGCTCATGTTCCAGGTCCATGATTTCAAAAAGGCGATCGGCGGCTATGAAGGCATTTTGTGCAACTTTGTTTGACCCGATGAGGTTGCTGACAGGACCGGTAAAATATCCAACGAGCGCATAAAAGGATAGGAGTTCACCTGGAGTGATTTCGTTTTCCAATACAAAGGTCGAGCCTGCCCACAACAAAAGGATTGTGAATAATCGAGAGCAGAATTCGGAAGACGACCCGCTAAAAATAGTATTGAGTCCGGAAGTGTAGACTGTTTTCAGCAAACGAATAAACCGGATCTCAGTTTTGATATTGGCATGTTCTTCCAAGCCAAAACTTTTGATCGTACAGGCAGCATTCAGAGACTCTACCAGTTGCGATTCCAGCTCCGCTGCATTTTCCATAAGCCTGCGTTCGACTTTTTTATTCAGGCGGTTGACGATAAAATAGATAATCATATAGAAAGGCACAATCAATAAAGCCACCAGCGCCAATGGCCGGTAATAAGTAAACATCAGTGCAAAGGAGAAAATGAGGATCATGGCACTCACGGCAACGTGGGTCAAAGCCTCATTTATGAAAGAACGTATTTTGACGGCGTCATTTACGCGGCTTATGATATCTCCCACCCGCATGGTGTCAAAAAACTGCTGAGGAAGTTTGAGCAGATGCTTGTAATATCCAAGAATAAGCCTGATATCGATCGATTGACCTGTTCGCAACAGAAAGATACTTTTCATAGAACCAATGAAGACCTGAAGCAAAAGCAAAACGATCATCCCCACACTCATCAGATTCAATAAATTCCGGCTACCATCCACGAGTACATAGTCGACTATCTTTTGCAGATAAATGGAGGTTGTAAGCCCAATGACCGTGTAAACCATCGCTCCAACCATTGCCTGCATCATGATACTTTTGTGGCTCATCATCAAGGCCCAAAAACGCATAACGGTGGAGGCTTTTTGATTATCTTTTTGAAAACGATGCCCTGGAACAAGTATCACCAATACACCTGTCCATATTTTACCAAATTCTGCGTGCTTGTAATAGTGGATCTGCCCATCGGCTGGATCCATGACTTCTATGTATTTCTTTTTAACCGCATAAATTACCACATAGTGATGCAGTACTTCCTTAACAATGACATGAGCGATAGCGGGTTTCGGGATCTTGAATAAACTTTCCAATTCACCCCGCACACCTTTTGCGTCGAAGCCAATTTTTTCCAGGGCCTCCAATAGACCTAAGACATTGGTACCCTTGTTGTCCGTAGAGGCAAGCTGGCGAATACGCGATACGGACAAGTTGAGTTTGTAATGAGAAGCTATAGAAGCGATGCATGTTGCCCCGCAGTCAGTAATATCACGTTGTTTGATTTTGATAGCCATCGAACATCTTTCTCTAATGACTGATCGTTGGATTAACCCAATCGTCAACCTTATCATATAACAACTGCCACAGGCTTCGCCGTGCTATCACGAATCGTGCTTGTAATGTCATACCCTTCTTTAACTTTCCGCGGGATCCGTTTTTCAGGCTCAGGTGATCTTTGCTCAGGCAGCATTTTACCTCAAAGAAGGCCCGGTCGTTTCTGATCTGGATGTCGCCTGAAATCTCCTTAACTTCGCCTCGCAGCAAGCCCCACTCATTATGGTTAAAGGCGCTGATCTGCATGAGTACCTCCATGCCCTCGTGAAGGAGCCCAATATTATCCGGTGAAACATATACCTCTGCAATAAGCCTTGTTTCGGGTGAAATCT
>JBGPGZ010000497.1:0-3485 GCA_041484175.1 Cyclobacteriaceae bacterium
AAGCATGAGACCTCGGTGTTAAAATTTTTGGGTAACGGGAGTCTTTCCGGGACATAAGCAACCTACTTTTAACAATTCAAAACCACTTTACCGCGAGACTGAATCAACGTCGATCTTGTTCTCACCCGATTTTAGTTCGATGACTTTATCACCCCACTCCAGCCTTCCGGTTATTCCTTCGGGTAAGACCACGGACCCGGTCAACAGACTTCCTTTCTTTTCAAATGCCACCTCCAGCTTTCCCGCCCAATGGGGGATGCTTCCCTTCACCCTGTCGACCTTTTGAAGAAGGGGCCGTACGACTACCTTCTTGAAGCCCGGAACTTGCGGTTGAATGCCAGCAATGGAAGCGAGCATTTCAAAATCAGGGCTCGCACTCCACGCATGGCAATCGCTCCGGTTGACTCCCTCCGGGAAGGTTGTCAAGCCTTGCTGCAATAGTTCGCGCCAGTGATTGAGTAAATCGTAATACAGGTCCCCGGCCCCCACCTGGCTCATGGCGCGGGCAAGATAGAAATCAAAATACAACGTAGTCTGAACAATTCCCTTATTGGATACGATGCGCTTTAGCAGATCTTCCTGCTGGTCCCTGGGCATCATGCCACACAGCACGGCCAGAATGTTGCTGTGCATACTAAAGTGTTTCTTATCGGGAGAATCCGCGTAAAGCTGGCTGTTCGCATCCCAGCATTGCTTCTTCGCGCTGGCCTTGAGTTCGTGGCTAAGAGCGGCATAATGCTGCGCCTGATCATTCTGGTTGAAATAATTAAAGAGTTCGGAAGCACGGCCCAGCGTGTAGGCATAAAAGAGCGTGTTCGTAGTCAGCCTTTTGTAAAAACTTTCCGTAACTACTTTGTGGTTGCTTAAACTGTGATCGATGAAGTCCCAGTAGAGCTGCTCGCTCATCATCGTATCCTTTGTCACATATTGCTGGAAATGGTCCAGTACCCTGCGAATCCCGGGAAGGAACGTCTTGACAAATGCGGGATCGTTGCGAATCATAAAATAATCGTGTACCATCAAGATCCACACCAGCGAATAGTTGGGAATAAATTGCTGAAGGGAGGACGGATAACGGCTATAGGTAAGTCCGTCGTAGGTCATCGACCATTCAAATTGCTCAAGGGCATTTCGCGCCAACCGGTCATCACCGGAAACGTAATAGGATACCAACGCCTGGATGCGCGTGTCGCCTACATACTGGAGCCTCTCCCAGTAAGGGCAATCCATATAGGTTTCGTAAGCACAGAGCCGTGCCGTACGCCATCCGATGTCAAAGATCTTGCTGAGCTGCGGATCGCCCGACGAAAATGATGCCGCCTTTTGAAATGGATAGCCGGTAAACCAACTGCCTATCTTTTCGATCGTGAGCGCCTCTGCCCCGGTGGTGATCTCCACTTGCACATAACGAAACGCCCGGTAGGAACCAGTTGTAAACACCCGGTGATCGCCGCCGTCCGGCAAAAAAATATCATAGACGCCATGAATGGACTTTCCGCGGATGGAATCACGATGGCCTTTGTTTTTGATATCGTTGAAAAGCGCTTCAGCATACGTCAATTTGATCTGACTCCCTTTGCCTTTGGTCAATATCAGTTCGGGGAAGGCGGTTGTTAATTGCTGCTGGTCAAAAAGCAAGATGCTTTTTTGGTTGGCCTGAACGGTGTAGGGAAGTCTTTTGCTAAAGGGGGTGAAGTTCAGGATTTCCACATCGCCTGTTTTGCGTAACACGTTGAGCGTTTCATAGGTGCGTTCCATCAAAGGAATGTTGCGCGGGATCAATTCCCATTGTTCGTCGCCATAGCCGGTCACCCCAAAGGGCGCGCCATTTTGAATACGCGAAGGTGTTTTCCAACCGGTATCATTGAATCCCGGCTTCTCCCACCCCCATGGAACCAGCGCTCCTTCCACCCTGTCCATAGGCCCTGCTGCATAATATTGACCAGAAACATCGGGTAGCCCTGCTTTGAATACGAGCGGGGTGGTCGATTCATCGCGGATGTACTTCCACGAGTCATCGGAATTGACAAGCGATTCCAGCTTACTGTCCCCTTGCAAGATCAGGCCGGCGCGCCTTCCCATCAGGTAGAGAGGAGCCGCTTCACCGTAGTAGATAACTTGAACAGCCAACAAGTTTTCCCCTGGCTTCAGGTAGGGCGCAATATCCAACGACTCAAAACGCCAATGCCGGAGGTCGCTGATTTGCGGGCCTTCCGTCACATATTCTCCATTGACAAAAAGACGATAGCGATTGTCCGCCGAAATATGAATGACAAACCGGTCGGGTTTATTTTCCAGTGCAAATTTCTTGCGGAAATGATAAACACCATAATGGGTCCCTTCCTCCAGCGGCGCCAGCCATCGCGCTTCCCACCGGTCCTTTGTCCATCGTAAATCTGGAGTTTGCAACAGCTGGGCATGGACGGATCCCGCGCACAGGCAAAGGAAAAGGAGTCTCTTCATGATGGTGAAGATAAACAAAATCGGTGACCGGTAAACTCAGTCATTAGTCATTGGTAATTGGTCATTAGTAGCGCGGTGCAACTCCTGTAACTTGAGTCTTGCAACCAGAAACCCGAAGGAGTTGCTCGAATCCACCAATGACTAATGACCAATGACTAATGACTGCTCTTAAACCTGGACAGCGGTTTGCTCATCTTTATACCAGCGAATTCCTCTGGAAAAATACATAAGGAGTCCGATGGTGAGGAAAAGACCGATACTGCCGAGCAGCAACGAATAATCCTGCAACTGGATGATCACGAAGATAAAGCCGTAGAAAAAAGTAATCAACGCGGTGAAAACCAAGACCAGTTTTCTGGAAGCCAGGAACGACGAAGAATACAGTGCCACCAGGATCACCGTTGCCACCGAAGCAACGCCATAGGCAAGGTCGTACCCCAGGTGTTCCGAAAGGGAGAGCAACAGCGAATAGTAGATGATCAGGGCAGCGCCAACAAGAATATATTGAAAGGGATGGATCCTGACTTTCTTCATGATCTCCACCATAAAAAGCGAAATAAAGGTCAACAAGATCACGAGGATCCCGTACTTGGCTGTGCGAATGCTCTTTTGATATTGATCAACCGGTATGAGTAATCTGACGCCAAATTCCGCTCCTGAAAGCTTTTGGTTGCCACCAATCCATTCCTGTGAAAATGGCCGGTTGTAATGAAGGATCTTCCAGTCGGCGGTAAAACCGGCCTCGGTAATCTCGCGCGAAACCGGCAAAAAATCGCCATCAAAACTGGGGCTTGCCCAGGGACCTTGTAAACTCACTTCGGTTGTTTTACCTACCGGGGTAAAATAAAGCAACGTGCTCCCTTTGAGATTCAGTTGAATGGAAGCGTTTTCATTAAAATCAGAACGTCAGTATTGCGCACAATTCGCCGTTACTTCTTTGCCGTGGTCCCAGCCACAAGCAGCATTTCCCGCAATTTTTGAAGCAATTTCGAATAGGAGTCCTCCTTGGCCGCCTTCATCAG
>JBGPGZ010000498.1:0-3471 GCA_041484175.1 Cyclobacteriaceae bacterium
AGTAAGATCTGGTCTGTACAGTCAGGCCTTTAGTACGTACTCTTGTTGCGAAGGAAGTAGGCCAGAAACAACCCCAGAATTTCCGAACCACATCCCAGCAAAGGGCATCCTTTAATCCTTTAATCCTGAAAATCCTGATCCAAAAAGTAAAGCCCGTACAAATAGTAAAATCTGTTCTATACAGTTAGTCTTCTAGTACGTACTCTTGTTGTGTAGGAAGTAGACCAGGACAGCAAAGGGCATCCTTTAATCCTTTAATCCTTTAATCCTGAAAATCCTGATCAATCCTGAAAATCCTGATATGAAATGGATAACCAGAGAGCGGCCAAAAATTGACCGGATTGCTTGTCCCTGGCTTATCAAAAACTTTGTCGATGCCGAGGCTGAATTTCTTTATGTCCCAAAAGACAAGGTTTTTGAAAAAGCAAAGGAGCAGGGCGCCATTCCATATGATTTGCCGGGTGCAGAATACACCCATGAAGGTGATTGTTGCACCTTCGATTACATTATTAAGAAGCACCATATTACCGACCCTGCCGTTAGCCAGATAGCCCTGATTGTGCGAGGTGCAGATACTGATAGCTTCGCGCTTGCGTCCCAGGCCGCCGGCCTATGGGCGATTTCGGCAGGACTGTCTTATAACTACAAAGACGATCATGAAATGTTGGCAATCGGAATGAAGATCTATGACGCCCTCTACAGTTGGGCCAAGTATGTTCAAGATGAGAAACACAATTGGGTCCAAAAATAGTCATTAGTCATTGGGAATCAAGGAAAATACATCGTTCCGTGTTCTGGGTTTCAGGTTCCAGGTAGTTCCAGGTGCCAGTTTTCAAATTAAGTTTCAAGTTTCAGATCTCACCTCAAGCAATCTGGGAAATGCATCTGCCAATGACCAATGACTAATGACCAATGACTATTCGCTTCGTGATTTAGTACTCTATTTCCTACAGCTCGGCACGTGGGGTTTCGGAGGTCCTGTTGCGCTGGTTGGCTATATGCACCGGGATCTTGTCGAAAACAAAAGGTGGATTTCCGAAGAAGATTATAAAGAAGGGCTTGCACTTTCACAGCTTGCGCCCGGTCCTCTGGCGGCTCAGCTTTCGATTTACCTGGGCTATGTTCATTATCATCTGTTGGGAGCGACGCTTGCAGGGTTGTCTTTTGTTTTGCCATCCTTTCTTATGGTCTTGGGCATTGGATATGCTTATGTATTGTATGGCGGGCTTCCCTGGATGCAAGCGGTGTTTTATGGAGTTGGCGCGGCTGTGATCGGTATCATCGCATTGAGCAGTTACAAGCTAACCACAAAAAGCATCGGTAAGGATGGACTGCTTTGGGTCATTTTCGTTGTCATCGCGATAACCACCTTTATTACGGAGGAAGAAATATTATGGATCATTCTTTTGGCTGGAGTGGCTGTTTGGTTTGCAAAGGCTCCGCCAAAATGGTTTAATGCAGGGGCGAGCGGGATGTTTCCTTTGATATTGCTTCAGGTTCAGCCCATTGTTGCTGAATCCCAACTTTTACAAATCGCATGGTTTTTTACCAAGGCAGGGGCCTTTGTTTTTGGAAGCGGCCTTGCTATTGTTCCATTTCTTTATGGAGGTGTGGTTGGAGAATATCATTGGCTGAATGAACAACAATTCCTTGACGCTGTGGCAGTAGCGATGATCACGCCTGGTCCGGTTGTTATCACGGTTGGATTTATCGGTTATTTGGCAGCGGGCATACCCGGTGCTTGCGTCGCCGCCTTAGCCACATTTTTGCCTTGCTATATTTTTACGGTTGTTCCGGCACCTTATTTTAAGAAATATGGAAAAAATCCTGCCATCAAAGCCTTTGTGGATGGCGTGACAGCCGCCGCCATTGGCGCCATCGCCGGAGCTGTATTGGTTCTCGGAAAACGAACGCTTACAGATATACCGACAATCACGATTGCCATTTGCACCGTGGGCATTCTATTCCGTTATAGAAAGCTTCAGGAACCGTTCATCATATTAGCTGCGGCCTTGATCGGAATTCTCTTGAAATTATTCGTATAAATTGGACAGTAGACGACCAAGATGGTATCGCAATCTTAATCAACTCCACTTTCCCCCGATTTTAGTTCGTACATTAAATGAAAAAAATTGATGAAAACATTTTGGCTTGCAATCGGGTTGTTTACGATCTCAAATGCTAACAGCCAGACCCTGCACGAATTGTTGAAACAGGCGGAATCCGATTATCCGCTATTAAAAGCGAAGGCTTTTGACGTACGCGCCGCGCAAAGTAGTGTGTCATCTGCAAAAAATACAGCACTACCTTCACTTGACGCCGCCTATCAGGTTAACTATGCCACGTACAACAACATCACGGGCATGGCTTCGCCTCAGTTTCTTGTACCTATCAGTGGACCACCATCAACCGATAACGTTTACGGAGGGGTATTTGGGAGTGCTGGAAGTCTTTTGATGAATTGGGAGCCCTTTACATTCGGTCAGCGAAGCGCACGTATCCTTATAGCCAAAGCTAATTTGCAATACAACAAAGCCGATGCCACGCAGGAACTTTTCAAGCACCAGCTAAATGTGATCAACACTTACCTTGATGTATTAATGGCGCATGAACTTTTAAAAGTCTATTCAAAGAACCTGGAACGTTCAAACGAGAATGCCAGAGTGGTTCGCACGCTGACCATCAGCGGCTTGCGACCGGGAGTGGATACCGCATTGTTCAACGCCGAATTATCACACGCAAAAATCGAGTTGTTGAATTACCGGAAGTTTCTTGAGACCCGGCAAGTCGCGCTGTCAGAATTGCTCGCCAGCGAAACCCTGACCTATACCGCTGACAGCAGCTATTTCCATGTCCTTCCATTATCACCTGCAGATAGTTCCTCTTCAATACATCCCCTGATCAATCTTTCAAAAAGCAAACTTGAGATCGATCTACATCAACGAATATCTGTACAACGATCGTTGTATCCTAAGCTAGCAGCGTGGGGTACCGCCTATGCTCGAGGCTCTGGAATCCACTACAACGGTTCCGTGGATTCAAGCGACGGACTGTCATTCAGCCGATACAATTATGGCGTTGGGCTTCAACTAAGCGTTCCATTATTACGCTTTGTCGATGTGCGCAACCAGCTTCATCTGCAAAATGCATTGATCAGCGCCCAACAGGAAAGATTGAATCAAGTAAAACTTGAATTGACCAAGCAGAACATAGTAGCTGATCTCACCCTGAGGAATTCACTTGAAATCGCCAGGGAAAGCCCTGAATTTTACCGATCAGCAGAATTTGCCTTTCGAGCTTTATTAACAAGGTATAATTCAGGTCTTACCAATTACGCAGACCTGATCCAGGCTCAGTATGGTTTGGTAAAAGCAGAAAATGAATTAAAGAAATCATACCTCGAATGTTGGAAGGCTTTGCTGTATGAAGCAGCAGTTCAAGGCGATCTCAATGTATTTTTAAATCAGGTTA
>JBGPGZ010000499.1:0-3461 GCA_041484175.1 Cyclobacteriaceae bacterium
GTGAAGAACCATCCCATGAGACTATTAAGAACTTTTTTCTTCCTGGTTATTTTGATTTCATCGTGTGTGCCCAAGGAGCAAGTAGTACTCCGGAGCATTAAGAATATGGTGGTAGATATGAGGGTCGATGGAATCCCTGTTCTCACCGGCGAGGCTGTCTTTTACAATCCCAATAATCTGCGTATGAAGCTTACCGAGATCAATATAGCCGTGTTCGTCGAGGGGAAGAAATCGGCGCAGGCCGACCAGCAACTAAACTCCATCATTCCGGCAAAGGCGGAGTTTTCAGTACCCCTGGAGATCCAGCTCTCTTTTAAAGAGATCGGGCTGCTCGATACAGTATTGAGCCTGTTTGGCGGGAAGAAATACGAAATACTGTGCCAAGGCTATATCCGGCTAAGGGTTCATGGCGTTAGCGTTAAGGTCCCTGTCAGTTATAAGGACGAAATAAGGCTGAAAATCTGAGGGCCGGTAAAAAGAAGTACACTAATTTCGCTTTCGATCTTGTCTATGGCCACTGTGCTTCTTGTCCTGTTTGTCCTGTTCATCACTGGGTTCATTGCTTTGGAGATCCGCTCATACCGTTTGCTCAAGAGACAAACAAAGATGGTCCTTATTCAGGGACTGGAGATCCAAAAGCAAATGAAGGAATTGCAGCATCAAAATCAATTGCTCGAAGAACTCAACAATGAGAAGCAACAGATCATCGGCGTCGTATCCCACGATCTGAAAGGTCCTTTTAATCGCATTTTTGCATTGACCCAACTGATGTCCCTTTCCTCGGACAACCTGACCGAAGAACAAAAGGATTATCTTGGAAAAATCCATCAGGTCGTGGCCGATGGTTTGGGCATGGTGCGCAACCTCCTTGACAACCGAAGGCTGGATGATAAGGGTCTTGAACTGACGCCGGAGGTGATCAATTTAGCAACGACCGTTTCTCCGCTGGTTAAGAACTACAGGGTCCTTGCTGATATGAAGAAGATCAAGATTCATTTTGACGCACCTTCGGACTTTTCGATCGTGGCAGACAAGATGTGCCTAAACCGGATTTTAGATAACCTGCTGTCCAATGCACTAAAATTTTCGCAACCGGGAAAAAGCATTTTTGTGTCGATCCGCGAAACCGATGTGATTGCGGAAATCTGCATCCAGGATCAAGGTCCTGGGATCAGCGCGGAAGACCAGCGAAAATTGTTTCAAAAATATCAACGGTTGACTGCACGACCGACCGGCGGAGAAAGTTCGACGGGTCTTGGCCTGTACCTGGTCAAAGTCACGCTCAACAAAATGGGTGGGGAAATTCTTTATGAAAGTGAACTGGGGCGTGGCACAACCTTTATCGTCCGCCTCAAGAAAACAGCCGCCTAAGGCTGCGCGATCTTTAATTAAAAAGGTAATCATCGTCTTTCCCTTCCAGGATGGCCACCAACGAATCGATTACGTTTTCATCTTTGATTACATAATCGCGGACTCCCTTTTGAATAAAACTCAATACCATGTTCCCATCATCCAGGGCGCTGAGCATGATTACTTTTTGGTGATCCGTCATCCGCGACTTTATCTTTTCATAGAGCTCGATGCCGGTCATGCCGGGAAGTTTGTAATCGATGATCAGCACGTCTGGCAATTTCCCGTTAACTGCTCCTAAGGCATCCTCGGCGTTTGTAAAGGAATTTATCTTATAGCCGACATGCTGGCCCAGTGCCTTCTTTATAAATTCAGCATAAATCGTATCGTCTTCAATCAGGAAGATGTTCATAGTCAGCCGGTTCAGCCATGCAATATAATAGCTTTCAATCGATAAGGAAAGGCAACTTTTCTTTTCTCATCGATTGATTTACTGTCCTAAAAACCATTGAAAAATCGCCAAAATCCTTCTATCTTCCATTTCAACCGATTTCTTACAATGAAAACAAATTACTTCTTTATCCTGTGGCTGCTCCTGGCGGTCGTCCAATGCACTTCATCGCCGGACAGAAGCTCTTTGAAATTCGCCATAGCGTTTTCAAAAGAAATGAGCGAACAGGCACAGGATGGACGTTTGTTGGTGATGCTTGCCGTAAACGACAAATCAGAGCCTCGTTTTCAGATCAACGATGGCTTGGAAACACAGTTGGTTTTTGGAATTGACGTGGAGGGGATGGAGCCAGGTCAGGAAATCATATTGACCGATGACAACGCATTTGGATTCCCCGTCCGGTCAATAAAAAATATCCCTGCCGGGGATTATTCGGTCCAGGCAATTATTAACCGGTATGAGACCTTCCATTTAAAAACAGGACATGCCGTCAAACTTCCTCCCGATCAAGGTGAAGGTCAGCAATGGAACCGAAAGCCTGGCAATTTCTATAGCAAGCCGGTGAGGGTAACGGTTGTTCCCTCGACCTCCGCAAACATCCGTATAATCATGGACCAAAAGATCCCTCCTGCGGATGAGCCGAAAGACTCCAAATATGTTAAGCACGTCAAAATTCAAAGCAAGCTGCTCACTGAATTTTGGGGCAGACCCATGTCTCTGGGTGCCAACGTGCTCCTGCCCGAGGGATTTGAAGATCATCCGGGGGCCCATTATCCACTGATCATTTATCACGGCCACTTCCCGGCTGACTTTGGTGGATTTAGCACTGAACCGCCTGATGCCGCGATGGACACAACAGACTATGTCGCGCGCTTTGGAATCTATGGATATAATAAGATTCAAAAGCAGGAAGCCTACAATTTTTATAAACAATGGTCCGGGAAAAACTTTCCGCGCTTTATGGTGATTGAAGTTCAGCATGCCAATCCTTACTATGACGACTCTTATGCCGTGAATTCGGCCAATCTCGGTCCCTACGGTGATGCCATTATGCACGAACTGCTCCCTGAAATCGAAGAGAAATTCCGGGGCATCGGCCAAGGGTGGGCTCGATTTACCTATGGGGGGTCAACGGGTGGGTGGGAGGCGCTGGCTGTGCAAATGTTTTATCCCGACGAATTTAACGGGTGCTTTGCCGCGTGTCCCGATCCGATTGATTTCCGCGCCTATTCCCTGGTGGATATTTACAAAGATTCAAACGCCTATTGGTACAACAGCCCTTTCAAGAAGCTAGCGCGACCCGCCCATCGCAATTACCTTGGCCAAATACAGAATACCATGGAAGAGACCAATCATTATGAATTGGCACTGGGCACCAAATCCCGTTCAGGTCAGCAGTGGGATATATGGGAGGCCGTGTACTCACCTCAGGGTGAAGACGGATATCCCAAGCGAATTTTTGATAAACTTACCGGGACTATTGACAAAGGCGTTGTTGGGTACTGGAAGGAACATTACGACCTGCGGTATATACTCGAGCGCGACTGGAATACCCTGGGGCCCAAGCTGGAGGGCAAAATCCATATTTTCTGCGGCGACATGGACAACTATTATTTGAACGATGCTGTATACCTGATGGAAGACTTCTTGAGGAAGACAA
>JBGPGZ010000500.1:0-3409 GCA_041484175.1 Cyclobacteriaceae bacterium
ATGACTTTATTACGATGATGGGTTTTCAGCTTGTGGAGGGCAGGAATTTTTCACGCGAGTTTGCAACGGATTCTGCGAATTATGTGATCATGGAAGAAACTGCACGTCGTCTGCGGATGAAAGACCCCATCGGTCAGCGGCTAAAGGTCTGGGGCAAGGATGGCAAGATTGTCGGCGTGGTTAAGGATTTTCACAGCGCCTCGCTTCAGGCCTCGATCGAGCCGGCCATTTTCATGCTCATGCCAGAATTTGGGTGGAATGTGTTTGTCAAGTATGAACCGGGAAAAGCGACTGAGGCGGTGAAGATCGTCGGGGAGACGCACAAGAAATTTGAGTCGGCATTTCCTTTCGAGCCCAATTTCCTGGATGAGACTTTTGATCGCCAGTACCGGAGTGAGATCATGGTTGGAAAGCTATCTGCTATTTTTACGGGGATGACGATTTTTATTTCCTGCCTCGGTCTGTTTGGCCTGGCGAGCTATACTACCGAACGGCGAACAAAGGAAATTGGGGTGCGTAAGGCGCTGGGTGCTTCCACGACGCGATTGACGCTGATGCTTTGTCGCGACTTTGTGCAGCTCGTTGTTTTTGCTTTGGTCCTCGGTTGTCCTGCGGCGTGGTATGTGATGAAGCAGTTCCTCGACCAATACCAGTACCACACTGAACTCACCGTTGGCGTTTTCATGCTGACCGGTTTACTGATCTTGGCCATCGCGCTGCTGACAGTCTCTTACCGTTCTATACAGGCGGCGTTGAGCAATCCTGTGAAGGCGTTGAGGACCGAGTAGGACCGCTGATTGCAATGATTGCGCTGATAAGGCCCTGATGGAATTGTCTTCGCTACTTTGTGGCACGCACAAAGGCCGCAAAGATAATGTGGAGCTTCTATGCTTAGGAGCTTCTATGCTTATATGTCCGATTAAGAATGGAAATTCAGTGATCAGTATTTTTACCTCGGAGGCCTGGTCATTAGTCATTGGTCATTAGTCATTGGGAGACACAGTTGCACTACAAGGCCTGGTCATTAGTCATTGGTAATTAGTCATTGGTGGATGCAGTTGCACTACAAGGCCTGGTCCGTCATTGGTCATTAGTCATTGGGAGATGCAGGCACTACACGACCGATTGCTGATCTTAATCCGTGTCATCTGTGGCTAAAATCACGCGCATAGGGTAAAATACAAATAGTGAAAACAGTGATTATATTTATAAGCCAGTCCGGAGGTTGTACACAATTTTACGGCAGATAATTAAGAAACAAAACATACAGAATTAATAGATTAGGAATAATACCATTCATGTCAACGTCTTCAAACACCTACGATGCCATTGTGATTGGCTCCGGGATTTCCGGGGGTTGGGCCGCAAAGGAACTTTGCGATCGGGGTCTAAGGACGTTGGTGCTGGAGAGGGGCCGCAATATTGAGCACCTCAAAGATTATCCCACAGCCACCAAAAATCGGTGGGAGTTTCCGCACCGGGGACAATTGCCATTGGCCGTTGTTAAAGAAAATCCTGTCGTGGGCAGGTGTTATGCGTTTGATGAATCCACAGAACACTTTTTTGTTAAAGATAAAGAGCATCCCTACATTCAGGAAAAACCTTTTGATTGGATTCGCGGCTATCAGGTCGGAGGCAAATCCCTCCTATGGGCGCGCGAATGTCAGCGGTGGAGTAATTTTGAATTTACGGGTCCTGCCCGTTATGGTTATGGCATCGATTGGCCCATACGATATGTCGATATCGCCCCCTGGTACTCGCATGTAGAAACATTTGCCGGCATTTGTGGAAATCATGACCGTTTAGAGGCGATGCCCGATGGTGAGTTCCTGCCCCCGTTTGAAATGAATTGTGTGGAAAAGGACCTACAAGAGAAGATAACCGGGAAGTATAAAGACCGCTTTATGGTTCATGGCCGGGGAGCCCACCTGACCGTGCTCAAAGAAATTCACCAGAAACAAGGAAGAGGCCAATGCCAGGCGAGGGATTTATGCGCGCGGGGTTGTCCTTATGGCGGATACTTCAGTTCCGTATCCGCTACTTTACCCTGGGCTCAAAAAACGGGCAATCTCACCATTCGCCCGTTTTCTGTGGTTCAGTCCATCCTGTATGATGAACAAAAGGGAAAAGCCTCCGGGGTAAGAATAGCAGATGCGCTCTCAAAAGAAACAACAGATTATACCGCAAGGCTCATATTTGTCAATGCTTCTTGCTTAAACAGCAATCTTATTTTGCTGAACTCAACCTCCCATCGGTTCCCCAACGGGTTAGGGAACGATAATGGGCTTCTTGGAAAATATATTATTTTCCAAAATTACCGCGGAAGGTTGGATGCCTCGTATGATGGCCCCGAAGATAAATATTATTATGGCCGAAGCCCTTCGAAACCCATCATCGCGAACTACAGAAACTTACATCAACAGGATACGGATTACGTGGGAGGTTTTTTGACATTTATCGGAGCCTATCGTTCACGTGGAAAACACCTGGAAAAAAATGAAGAAATCGGGGTCGATTTCAAAAATTCATTGACCGAACCAGGAGAATGGGGCGTTTACATGTCCATGCAGGGGGAAACTATTCCGAAAGAACAAAATCATGTCCGCTTAAGTAAAGATCAAAAAGATGAATGGGGCATTCCATTATTGGTTACCTCGGTGGATTATGATGAAAATGATGAGAAAATGATCCGGGATTTTCTTAAGCAAAGTTCAGAAATGCTGGAGGCAGCAGGATGTAAAAATATTGAACAGCACGACAGCCTGCAGGCTCCCGGTCTCGATATTCACGAAATGGGAGGGGTGAGGATGGGCACCGACCCGAAGACTTCATTACTAAACCAATGGAACCAGTTGCATCATTGCAAGAATGTATTTGTCACAGATGGTGCGTGCATGACCAGTACAGGCAATCAAAATCCATCCATTTTTTATATGGCCATTACGGCAAGGGCTGTTGATTATGCCGTGAAGGAATTGAAGAAACTGAATCTATAATGGTCATTAGTCATTGGCCATTAGTCATTGGTGTCCCTTTTCGCGTTCTCAAAACATGCGCGTCATTCGCAGCAGGATTTTTGCAATTGAATCGGTGGGCACTTCACTGTGCCGTATGAACAAAACACACAGCAGTCGCCTGGTTTAGGTTTTAGTAAAGTCTTGCAGTTTTCGCATTCATAAAAATATTGGCAGGCATCCACCGGCATTTCTTCCTGCTTTTTGAATCCGCACTTCGGGCAGGTTATTACGGATGTTGTTAGTATAGTCTCGTTCATTGCAAAGCAATTGCAAAAATACCGGGTTTTAGATAGATCCAAAAGAACTCTTTTTGCAGCATCCCTCCGCCTTTGTGCAACCCTTGTGACCTGTATGCCTGGTAATCGGTCTTGTCAGTGAAACCGCATCTACCA
>JBGPGZ010000501.1:0-3380 GCA_041484175.1 Cyclobacteriaceae bacterium
CCTTGAGGGACAGTGTAATTTTCAAGTTTATGCTGAATTGCGAGTTCTGAATTGCGAGGTGCGAATTGCGAATTACTTGATTTCCACAATCCTCACCTCCACACGCCGCCCCTCCTCCTTGGACGCATTCTGCTCCTTCGTCGCGCCGTATCCTTTGGCGACAATTCTTCTTCTCACTATTCCGTGGTGATTGAGATAATCCAACACCGTGATCGCCCGCTTATTCGAAAGTTCACGGTTTAATTCCTCCGTTCCTTCGGCTGAAGCAAAGCCTGAGATCTCCACCGACAAATCCGGGTATTGATTTAAAAGTTTTAACAAATCATCCAGGGCCGCATTGTACTGCGGTTTCAGGTCGCTCTTGCCGGCATCGAAAAAGATTTTGGCAAACTTGGCAAGTAGGGCTGGATCACGTTTGGGAGCGGCCTTCGGAGGCTCCTTTAGCTTTTTGGCTTCCTCGGCAACGACCATGGTAGGGAGGGAAAAAATGGTTTTTCCGTCTACACTCTTCTGTTCGAATTTACTTTCGTCACTTTCGTCGTAATAATAGATGCGATTGGCCACTTCGATCTTTGAATTCTTGGTCTCATCAAACTCGACGCCCTCGATGGGATCACTGTGTTCAATCAATTCGACAAGGTAATCGATACCGGCCTGGTCGTTGGCAGCCATCAAATCCAACATCATATCATAGACATCCACATTGCCGCTCTGCACGAGTTTCGCCTCATGCGTTTTCCGAAGTTCCGTCTTTACATCCTGATTTGTATCATAAAAAGCGTTCTTTACCTGCACTTCCTGACCAACAACCACATCAAACTGTTTAATTGTTTTCAGATTGATTTGCTGGAAGAGCTGGTAGAAGTAAGTCTGGTTTGGCACATTGACGTTTAATGTATAGGGCAAAAATCCTTCTGACTCAACAATGATGTCATAGTTCTTGGCTGGAGGAAGAATAATCAAGTAGTCTCCTGTTTCCGGATCGGGATTGTAAACAAATTCAAGGTTCTTCTTGGTTTCGTTGTCGACCACATACATCTTGGTCGGCATGGGCTTGCCGGTTTCGGTATTGAGGATACGGCCTTTGATCATGGTCAGCGGAATATCGGACGAATTGGGCGGCATATCCAGATAGTAGACGTCCTGAGCGCCTTGCCCCCCCTGTCGGTCAGAAGAAAAGTAGCCGCGGGTACCATCGGCAATGAGCGTAAAATAATTGTCATTCGCCGTCGTATTAACGGGATAGCCCATGTTTTCCGGGTTTGTCCATTTGCCGTTAATCAATTTCGTCTGAAAAATATCGCGGCCACCCATCGTATTGTGTCCGTCCGATGTAAAGAAAAGCGTCTTTTGATCAGGGTGTATAAAAGGAGCATCTTCATTGTCGCTCGAATTAACAGGCGCCCCCAGGTTGGTGGGCATACTCCAGGAACCGTTGGGTTTTAATTCTGTTTTCCAAATGTCTAAGCCACCCTTTCCTCCCGGCCGGTCGCTTGCAAAATAGACTACTTTACCATCGGGTGTGATGCTGGCGGTGGATTCCAGATTTTTCGAGTTAATCGAAGGTGTGATCAAACCTGGCTTGGACCAGCTTTCTCCGGCTTTATTTATTTGAAACAAACTTCCCTGATCGTCAATGCCTCCGATAAAGACAAGCATTTTATGACCATCCGGAGAAATGCCAGCTGTCCCGACATTGTATTCCGAGGCCATTGGTATCAACACAGGCTCCGTCCAGCTTCCCGATTTGTTGTAGGTGATGTAGATTTCCTCGATGAACTTATCCCCTGACCGGGTCCTGCCCGTGTTGGGCCTCAGCGCAGTATACGCCATCACGCTCTCGTCGGCGGAGACAACGGGATTATATTCTGTAAATGAGGTATTAACATTTCCGGGGAAGCTATGCACTTTTATGTCCCTCGGGACCGACATCAACGCCACGGCGTTATGGCAGATGTTAATGGCCTTGTCTGCATCCGCCTGAGCCTTTTTATCGACCTTCGTCAGCGTCTTGTATTGTGTAAAGGTCGCAACGGCCTTATCAAGTTGATTATTCTTTAAGTAAAGTTCCGCAAGCTCAAAATGGGTGATAACCAGTATTCCTTTTCCGTCTTTCAAAGCGCTTTCGAAGTAAGGAATTGCCTTTAGTTGATTGTTAAGGTCTTGTGATTTCTGGTAGCAGACGCCCGTCTGATAGGAAACCTGAGGATCTTTTAGCCCGGAACGCTGCGCCTCCAGGAACAACGGGAGGGCCTGTTCGTATTTCTTAAATCCAAAAAGTTGTTGCGCCTCCTTGAGCGCCTTTGAATTCTGCGCGTAAGCGTCAACAATGGCAAATAGCATCAAAAAGGCGGCAAAGAGCTTGTTCATGGCGGTATTCTTTAGATCCTCGGCAATTCTAGCTCAATTCTGATTTTGATTCCCTTCGATTCGTGCCACAATCTTACCCGAGTCCATTTAAATCGACGAATTGCATATGTAAAAAAAGCCAAATTCTTGCAAGTATCTATCAATCAGGCTTCAATTTGTTGGGTTCCGAAGCCTTCATCTAATAGGAATTTTCGCTAAATCTATTGAAATTTAGCGCTTAAGCCATTCCCCATGTTCGCACGTCTATTCAAAATGTTAGATGTCGAGCCGGAAGAATCCGGTCCTGTGGGCCATTTATTGGTGATCAGTTTCTTGATGGGCTTGTTTCTAGCCACTTTCACTGTTGCCTCCCAATCCCTGTTCCTGAAGTACTTTGACGAAGGATTTGACTTGCCCCGCGCCCTGGCTATTTCAGGCGCTTTCGGGATTGCGGTTACTTCTGTTTATAACTTCCTCGAAGGGCGGGTTCATTTTATTGCCCTCGCGATCCTCAATTTACTGATCATCATCGGCTTTGCCACATTCATCGAGTTCGGAGACTATTTCATCGCCGATGTCAAGAACCTCTATTATTTCGGTTTCACGCTTGTTTTGCCGTTCACCTTTGTCACCACGCTGGTGTTTTGGGGGTCCTTTGCACGGATGTTTAACCTCCGCCAGTCAAAGCGGGTCATCGGCAGTGTGGATTTGGGAATGGACATCGCATCGATGATGGCCTTTTTCAGTATCCCCGTGTTACTAAAATTTGGTGTCAAGGTTGAATATTTGTTTACGATTGCCTTGTTCAGCGCTATCGCCTATCTCATTCTTTTTATCAGGCTTGGCAATCGCTATTTGCGAACCGGAACGGCCTTGCACTCGGAGGCCGAAGAACATCAGAAATTGTCACCCTTTGATTTTCTAAAAAACAAATACATCGTTCAGATGTCGTTGTTTATCATCGTATCCATGGTGGCGTTGCGGTTTATCGACTATTCCTTTTTTAACGTCACCGCCAAGCAGTTCGATAG
>JBGPGZ010000502.1:0-3379 GCA_041484175.1 Cyclobacteriaceae bacterium
GAAAACGTTCGTGTGTAACGGAACCAGTAAAAAATTCAAAGCCCTGGGAACAATGCTGCCCAATCCATAGAGCACCGTTTCGCCAGCTAATTTTCTAATTTTGGACATCGGGCGAGTTTATTGCTCGTTCATGATTAAATAAGGACAGGAGCGGCTTTTAGATTCTTCAGCATATCCACGGTCATTTCTTCCAAACCAAACTGGTGCTGCCAGCCCCAGTCTCCTCGTGCGGCAGAATCGTCAATTGATTTTGGCCACGAATCAGCGATCGCCTGGCGAAAGTCGGGATGGTATTCAATGCTGAAGTCGGGTAGGTATTTCTTAATAGTGGCCGCCACCTGTGCAGGGCAAAAACTCATGGCCGAAATATTATAGCTGGTCCTCACTTTTACATGACCTGCCGGTGCCTCCATCAAATCAATCGTCGCTTTTACGGCATCGTTCATATACATCATCGGCAAATAGGTGTCTGCCGCCAGGAAGCACTCGTACTTCCGATCTTTGATCGCTTTGAAATAGATATCCACGGCATAGTCGGTGGTACCCCCTCCGGGGGGAGTTTTATATCCGATCAGACCGGGGTAACGGAGACTGCGAACGTCAACTCCATAGCGTCTGAAATAGTATTCACACCACAACTCACCCGCCAACTTGGTGATTCCATATACCGTGGAGGGGTCCATAATGGTGTCTTGCGGCGTGTGTTGTTTTGGCGTGGTTGGTCCGAAGGCTGCGATGGAACTCGGCCAATAGACTTTGTCCAGCTTTAACTCGTGGGCCGCTTCCAGTACAAAAAGGAGACTGTCCATGTTTAGCTTCCAGGCCCACCGAGGATCTTTCTCCCCCGTGGCGGAAAGAAGCGCAGCCAAATGGTAGATCTGTGTGATTTCATTTTTCTTGATCAGTTCGAAAAGCTTGTCTCGTTGCATGACATCAAACTTCTCGTAACGACCCTCCTTTAAAATACCCTGAGCATCTTTGAGATCGGACGCTATTACATTTTCTTTTCCGTAAATGGTCCACAGGCCTTGGGTGAGTTCAGTGCCTAGCTGGCCCCCGGCGCCGATGAGCAGGATTTTGGTATTCCTCATGAAAAAATAGTGTGTGGGGCGAAGTTAAAACAATTTACGATTTACAAGTCAGGAGCCGATTTGTAGCTTTGCCTCGATGACCCTGGAGGCGTATCTAATTTCAAAGAGAATCGATGCTCAGGAATTCCGCGTCCGTGAACCGGACCAGTGGCAGGAGTGGGCTTTGTTGTGGGAGCAGCTAAGTCCCGAAAGCTTTGGGGCTCAAAAACTTTACCTTTTCAACGCGCTCAGAAGAAAATACAAACTGAAGGAAATACCCGCAGTTCCTTCCGGTCAATTGGATGCGCCGCAGCCAGCCGCGAAAAAACCCATCTTCAAACCTAAAATCAGCTAGTATTATGTACAAAAAGCTTCAGCCTGTTTTACAAAAAGAACTTGACGGGATCCGGGAAGCCGGGCTCTTCAAAAAAGAAAGAATTATCACTTCGCCGCAAGGGGCAGAGATCCAAATCAGCGACGGGAAAAAAGTTATCAACTTCTGTGCAAATAACTATTTAGGTCTTTCATCCCATCCACGCGTCGTTGCTGCGGCCAAAAAAGCAATTGACACCCACGGATTTGGAATGTCATCTGTGCGGTTTATTTGTGGAACACAGGACATTCACAAAGAGTTGGAAAAAAAAATATCCGAATTTCTGGGGACCGAAGACACGATTTTGTACGCCGCAGCCTTTGATGCGAACGGCGGCGTGTTTGAGCCATTGTTGGGCGCTGATGATGCCATTATTTCCGATGAACTGAATCACGCCTCTATCATCGACGGGGTTCGCTTATGTAAGGCGATGAGGTTCCGATACAAGCACAATGACATGGCTGACCTTGAAGGGCAGCTCAAGGATGCCAAAGCAAAGGGAGCAAAGCAAATACTGGTGGTTACTGACGGCGCCTTTTCGATGGATGGTACCATTGCCCGGTTGGATGAAATCTGCAGGATTGCCGAAGTGCACGAGGCGCTGGTCATGACCGACGAGTGTCATGCGACGGGTTTTTTGGGAAAGACCGGCAGAGGTGCGCCGGAATATCGAGGCGTTCAAGGCAAAATTGACATCATTACCGGCACTTTGGGGAAAGCATTGGGTGGCGCTTCGGGTGGATTTACCTCCGGCAAGAGAGAGATCATCGAAATATTGAGGCAAAAATCAAGACCATACTTGTTTTCCAATACGCTAGCGCCTTCCATCGTTGGCGCTTCTATTGAGGTGTTTAATATGCTCTCCGAAACGACAGAACTTCGGGACAGGTTGGAGCGGAATACTACCTACTTCCGACGTAAAATGACAGAAGCCGGCTTTGATATCAAACCGGGGGAGCACCCCATCGTCCCTATCATGCTCTATGAAGCTCCTTTAGCGCAAAAGTTTGCTGAGCAACTCCTTGAGAAAGGAATTTACGTCATCGGATTCTTCTACCCCGTTGTGGCGAAAGGCCAGGCGCGTATCCGCGTCCAGATTTCAGCAGCTCATCAGCAGCAGCACCTCGATGCGGCGATCACGGCGTTCACGGAAGTAGGCAGGGAGCTCGGGGTGCTGAAATGACAATCTTCTTGTTTTCAATGAATTCCCGATGCAAGGTAAGATTCGAAATTTTGCTGGGTTATGATCTCCAGCGGGAAAAGATCGGTTACGGGCGTTTCCTTTCTGAATAATAATTTGTTGGCGAGGTGGCTTATTCCCAAAAAGGCCTGACGCTTGGGATTTTGGTTGATGAGAAAATCAATCGTGCCAGACCTCAGATAACGTACACTTTCTTCGAGCAGATCATACCCTATCAGGCGAACTCCGATTCTGTGATTGCATTCCAAAATGGAGGCCACAATAAAAGTTCCTTTTGAAGTACTTACAAAAATCCCCTTTAACTGGGGGTCCGAAAGAAGCGAAATAATTTGTTTTTCAAATGATGGACCCGATGGATTGCCTAAATTCAAGGTCGTTACCTTAATTCCTTCCTTGTCTTTTTCTTCCAGGAAGTCCCTGAACCCTTTCTCCTTTTCTGATAGGTGGATTGAATTTTGGATATCTTCTCCGATGTGCAGAACAACAAAATGGCATTGGCCTTGCAGCCCGAAGTACATCAATTCTGCCCCTACGCGACCACTTTGATACAGATTTTGGCCAATGAAACTCAGCGGATGCACTTCCGGAATATTGGTATTGAAAAACACAAAGGGGATTCCGGTGGATTTAAATAAATCAAAAAACGGCAGGGCCTCATGGTAAAAAATGGGTGCCAATAAAACCCCATGGGGTTTGGCATCATAGACTGTCTGAGCTACAGTCTTAAAAGAATTC
>JBGPGZ010000503.1:0-3363 GCA_041484175.1 Cyclobacteriaceae bacterium
CCAGAAGCTAGAATCCAGAAGCTAGAATCCAGAAGCTAGAATCCAGAAGCTAGAATCCAGAAGCTAGAATCCAGAAGCTAGAATCCAGTGACCAGAATCCAGAAGCTAGAATCCAGAATCATTTTGCAAATCCTTTTGTGATCACCAGGACAATACTAAATTTAACAAAAATCCAACTTTAAAAAATGACCAATGAAACAAACCCTGATCATTTCGCTTGCTTTCCTTTTGACGGCATCTTCTTGCAATAAGAACACTGAACGAAGACTTGCCTGGTCTGATGAATTCGATTACTCCGGTTCACCGGACACTGCAAAGTGGAATTATGATCTCGGCGACGGATGTCCGGCAAACTGCGGCTGGGGAAACAATGAACTCGAGTATTATACCGCCAGCCAAAAAAATGCGCATGTTGAAAATGGATTGCTCATTATTGAGGCCCTGAAAGACTCGTTAGGCGGCAAGTCTTACACTTCTACCCGGATGGTCTCCAAATACAAAGGCGATTGGCGATATGGGAGGATTGAAGTCCGTGCCAAACTCCCGCGGGGTAGGGGCACGTGGCCCGCTATCTGGATGCTTTCTACAGACTGGAAATACGGCGGCTGGCCCGCCAGCGGGGAGATCGACATTATGGAACACGTAGGATTCGATCCCGGCGTTATTCACGGCACCATCCACACGGAAGCATACAACCATATCAAGGGAACCCAGAAAGAAGGCAAGATCATGATCGCCGACTGCATGGATGAATTTCATGTTTATGCTATCGACTGGAGTGAAAACAAGATCGACTTTTATGTCGATGACAAACCCTATCACTCCGTTACCCGCGACCCGAACGAAGACTTTAAGGGCTGGCCCTTTGACGAGCGATTTCACCTGATCATGAATATCGCCGTCGGCGGCAACTGGGGAGGCATGAAAGGAGTGGACGATTCAATTTGGCCCCAGCGAATGGAAGTGGACCACGTGCGCGTTTACCAGTAAAGTAATAAGATGCACCTCTTGTTAGGGCTGATTCTGACGATGGCGTTGCCGCGCCTGTCGATGGCCGTGTCCTTCGATCCGCGGGACTCGGAGCTGCCAACCGGCGTGGTGGTGGACACGGTTCATTGCCTCCATTCGCCGCAACAATCCTACGCCTTATACCTGCCGCGTCAATACTCCGCGCAAAAAAAATGGCCTGTCCTATTTTTGTATGACCCAGCCGCCAGGGGAAAGTTACCGGTAGGGATGTATGCGGACCTGGCGGAAGAATTTCAGCTCCTGCTGATATGTTCTAATAACGCACGGAATGGCGTGGTCGCAACCTCGCTGGAAGCAGTTGAGGCCGTAACCCAGGACGTCCTCGGCAGACTCAGCATCGACAAACAAAGGATCTTGATTTCGGGTTTTTCGGGAGGGTCACGACTGGCCATGTTAGTCTCATCACAATCCGATCTTTACGCAGGGATCATTGCTTGCGGCGCAGGCTTTTTTCACAATGCGCAATTACATCAAGACCACCCTGTTCCTTATGTAGAGCTTATTGGCAACCGGGACCCCAACTTCTTCGAAGCACTCGAAGTGGATCAATACCTCACGGCCTTTCAGTATCCTCACCGGACGTTCTTCTTTGAAGGCGGACATCAATGGCCGCCGGTACCGGAATATCAGCGGGCACTCTTTTGGCAGTTCCTGAACTTCTATGGTGGACCTCCCTTTCCGTACGACAAGTATCTGAAATCAAGTATCCCGCTTTTTCAATCCCAAATTGATTCTGGCGATTTTTACCTGGCCCATTTCAATGCGCAACAAACTTTGGCCGATCTCAGTCCTGCATTTCTTCCCGGAATTGACTCAATCATTAAGAAGCTGGAGGCTGACCCTCGCTGCCGTTTTCAAACCCAGGAGTTTTCTGAATTGAAGAAACAAGAATCCAGTTTGATGGAGGCGTGGAACCAGCAATTTCAACGGCTTGGCGTCATCACGGTTGATTCAGCGTTCAGAAATTCGGACTGGAACGACCTGCTCTTGCCCGTCAAACGGCTAAGAAAATCAAAAAGCCGGCAAAAGATTGTCTTGGGCGATCGCATGATGGGGATGATCGCATTGCGTTGTGCCGAGCAATACAATTTACAGTTTCAATCAAAAGACTTTCTGCACGCAACCCTCAGCGCGCGTGTGTTGACGCTGGTTGAAAATTCGCCACGGGCATTTTATTGGCAAGCGAGGGCATTGGCTGCACGTGGTATGAGAAGTCAATCTTTGCATTCCCTCAAAAAAGCGATTGACCTCGGCTATGAAAAGAAAACGATGATTGAAGGGGATCCTTATTTATCGTCACTCCGCGATGAGCCGATGTATATCAATCTGTTAAACAAAATGAAATAACCCGTCTGATTGCTTCAAGCGATAAGACGGGTGGCGGCTCTAAACGCGTTTCAACTCCTGTAGCTTATTGCGTTCGTTCTGAAGTTCTCTGGAAAGTTTGATCTGTTTTTCCAGGGCTTTGTGTTTGTATTCTTCAAACTCAAGGCTGATGATGGTAAAGCTCTCGATTTTCTCTTTCATGGCATGGTACATCACTTTCATCCGGCCAATCATAAGAACCAGTGCGGCCACCAGCACGGCAACAATGGTGACTACTCCTGCGATGAAAGCACCCTTGCCAAATGGAATACCCAGAAAGCCTATGTGGGTGGAAGCATGCTCCACTGAAGACATGGATTCTTCCTTTTGTTTGTAAGCGAGTTGCGCACCCTGCAATTCGGATTCAAGACGCGTAATTGTTGCTTTCGCCTCCCGCAAATTATTCCGGACTGCTTTTACCGAGTCACTAAAAACTCTCCATTCCTTATCAAGAATGACCTCCTTGATCACCTTGTAATCCTGAAATGTCTGGGAGGTAGATTTCATCAATTGATAGCGATCCAGCAGGGATTGACTTTTTGATTCCGGCGTGGTCACCTGCGCGAGTTGTGCGAAGAGTGTGAGCGGGGCTAACAGAGAAAAGAGTATGGGAAAACGTTTCATGGCTTCAAGGTCTTTAATTGAACTTAACTATCATTCATTGAAAAAGTTAATTTATGCTCCTTCTAGCAAAACTCCAACAGAAAACACGTCAACAAACAAATAAATCGGTCAACGTAATCCCTATTCGACAAAAGAATGATCATCCATGAAATTATCGATGTTTTTTGCAGGATTGCATGTGAATTCTATGCTTCCCAGGTTCAGCGCCTTTTTTGAGAGAATCGTTTGCCGCGGTCGGTCGATTGCACAATTGAGGTGTCCTGAGCAAGAAGATCCTCACTTCTTTTTAAACACGATTTGTGCTTGTTGCGCCTGAATGACCCTGTCAAATAACTCCCTGAGGTA
>JBGPGZ010000504.1:0-3361 GCA_041484175.1 Cyclobacteriaceae bacterium
CTTCGGGTCGATGAAGAAATGGGTGTTAAAGGCGCCACCCCAATAGTACATTCCGTTGGAGCTAAGTATTTTGCTGGCGGCTGCATCCACCATGACGGCAAAACCAAGGCCAAATCCCTCTCCGGCGCGGTCAAATAATTTCCCGGCATAGTTATAGGTCATCAGTTCGATTGTCTTTCTGCTTAGCAATTGTTTGCCGTTGAATGATTAGACAATTCGATAATTCGGTGATTCGGTAATTCGGAAATGTACTGGTGATGTGATAATTCGGTAGGTCGGTATTTAGTATTCAGTACTCAGTATTCAACTTTAAACTTTTAAACTTTAAACTTGAGACTTGAGACCAAGTCGCAATGACTAATCAAAAGTCCACCAGGATCAACTCGATAAAAAATGTGGTTCCTCCGCCGGGGTTTGATTCAAACCAAACCTTACCTCCGCATTGTTCAATACCCTGTTTGGCGATGGCCAGACCGAGGCCTGATCCCGCTCGTTTTGTACTGAACTGGGGCAAAAATACCTTTTCCCGTATGTCTGCATCGATTCCAAGTCCATCATCCTGAATGCAAAGCCGGCAGGTTTTTTCCTGGAGTTCAACCCACACTTTCACTGTTACCTTCTTGCCGTCCTTACCGGATTGGAGCGCATTGAGCAGTATATTACCTAATACACGGCCCATCAGCTGGTCATTTCCAAGGACGAAGACGGGCTTTGTGTCAAGCTCCAGTGAGATTGTTCCTTCCGGATAGGTTTGATGCAGGCCCACTACATTTGTCAGCAGCGCTTTCAAATCAATGCGTGTCAGCACCGGAGCCGGCATTCGCGCAAAGGTGCTAAAGGAGGTGGCAATTTCATTGAGAATTTCAACCTGTTTCAAGAGTGTTTCCACCGACTTTCTGGACTTTTCTTCATCGAGGCTGCCGGAGTTGAGGGATTGCTCCATCTGTTGAAGGGTGAGCTTCATCGGGGTCAGGGGGTTCTTGATCTCGTGGGCTACCTGCTTGGCTATCTCCCGCCACGCAGTCTCCTTTTGAATGCGGGCCAGTTCAATCCTGCTTTGTTCCAGGTTTTTTATCATCCGGTTATACTCGTTGGCCAATAAGCCTATTTCATCATTGGAATTCCAACGGATCGGTTGATTGCGGTCGGTCAGCGTGGTCTTTTTAATGCTCTTCGTTATGAATCTCAGGGGGAACGTCAATCCGTTTGCCATGAGAAAAGAAAGCGCCGAAAACAAAATGAAAACGAGAACAAAAACTGTCAAGATGTTTGCCAATACATTGATTTGAATTTTTTCCAATGACTGGGCGGATGCGAAAAACGGAATGCTCAGAATGCCCAACTGTTCTCCGGTTTCAGGGGATTTGACAGCCACATAGGAACAATTGTACCCGAGTCTCCCGATTTTCTCACCCGTGACATAAGACGTCTCTTTCTCGTTGATAATGGCCTGCCAGGCCCTCCTGTTAATCAGGGTAGAAATCAACTGGTTTTCGAAAATCAGCGGCTGGGTCGATACGATCAGTTCACCGTCCGTTCCATACACCGAGGCATCCAGATTGGCGACTCTTGCCAATTCGGCAATCTGATTTTCACCGCGGTAGTTTGCCGGGTCTTTTTGAAAATCCTCCAGTGGCCCGGCTATTTTTTCGCCCAGGATCCGCGACCGGTCTTCATATTCCATACGAAGCTGCTCTTCTGCAGAGCGATTGGTCAAGCTGAGCGTGGTAATGCTAACCGTCAAAAGGGGCAAAAAGAAGGCGAGGTAAACGTATAGCTGGATGCGTGCTGAATAGTTTAACCGGCTGTTGGTCATCCATGCTTCGATGCCCCTGGACACCAGGACGAGCAAAACGACCATGAGACCCAATACAAAAAGGTATGAGAAATTGGTAATCAGAAAAAACAACGGATACACCTTCGCGCTAACGATGGCAGAATGCACATCCTGATCTTCCAGGCCAACGTGATAGAATCCATTTTCCGAAATTCCTTTTCGATAGAGTGAGGCGTCGCCAAGCATGTGTTGATCAAAATCCGTTTCATAGTTGAATTCTCCAAAACTATTGCTCAGCCTGCCGTTGGTGTACAAAGCATAGCTGAAATCCTTGCTTTTCAAGTAATGACTAAACCGGTTATCCACCAACAATTCCGGGTACACGTTTCTGGGGATGACCTTCTTCAGTGTCAAATTCAATACGACAAAACCCAATGTAGCCTGAATGCGCTTTACAGGAATGATGACCAGGTATTGTTTGGTTGCCTCCGAGGTGGGATTGTTGATAAAATAGATTCCAGCGTACGTTGTCTTATGCGCCCCGTCCTGATAGTTTTTGATGGAGGTGGCAAGATCCGGGGCTGCCTGGTTATCGTCCGGTTCCCCGCTTGAATTATACAAATAAACCCGGATGTCATAACGGTCGAAATAAGTACTTAAATAAAACTGTCTCACCTTTTGCCGGATGCTGTTTTTCGAAAGAAAAGGGGGCAAGAACCGGCTGTGTATAAATGGATCTTTGGCAATCCGTTGAGCACTTTCATTCAACAGATACTCTCCGAGGACATCCTGGCCAACCAAAAAGTTATTGCCGAATCGAAATTGATCCTGTATCCTTCGTTCTTCATTGAATTTCTTTAAACTCAGCGCTCCCTGGAACGCCAGTGCAACAATGACAATCAAGAAATAGAGAAACGTCCTGAACGTAAACATGCTGAATCGGTGTGTGATCTTTCCGACGAAAAGGATAGAAAAATAAACCAAGCCTACCCCTAAGGTGATCCAATAACTCTTTTGTGTAATCAAAAAGAAGGCAAGGAAAATCAATCCTGCTCCTGCCAATGCAATCCAAAAGTTATTACGCTGCCGCCGTGTGTACAGCAATGCAAGTCTGAAAAAAATATGGATAAATAGAAAGCTGCTGATGCATCCGATCAGCAGGGACAGAAAGGCAACCCACCGGATCCCGTCAAACAATACCGAGTCAGTGATCTCCAGTGTGATCGAAGAGTTGTGATAAATAATTTCAATAAATAAGTAGGGATACACAAGCGCCAAAAAACAAACAACAAGGCAAGTGGTGGATGTCAAAAGTTTGTAGGATGGCTTTGCCGCCAGAAGTTTTTTTACAAATTCAAAGGTTGGATAGTTAAGGAAAAGATACGTGCATAAGAACAGGATGACCAGGGCGTTTAACAACAAATCACCCATGGAGGCATTAAAACTGGAGGAGGCAAAACGATGAGGGTCAAACAGGAGGAAATCGCTGAACGTATTTGGAATATTAAGCTTTACCATGGCGATCCGTAATCCGAGCAAACACGTCGCCAACCCCAAAAAAGTGACCCCCTGCTTTCCTTGCCC
>JBGPGZ010000505.1:0-3354 GCA_041484175.1 Cyclobacteriaceae bacterium
CTCCTTCCTTACTAACCTTTACAGCGAACGAGTAAGTTCCGTAGGATTCATCAGGTATTTCGGGTTTGGTGATGGTCGGTCTCTCAAAGCCCTCAAATCCGGTCACCGTGATCCCACCACCGCCACCACCGCCGTCTCCACCACCTCCATTGCCTGGCTTGCCATACAAAGCCTTTGCATCCAGGGTGCCTTCGGGACTACCCTTATCACCAGTCTTGCCTTTATCATCACCTTGACTGGGGCCCGGACCGCCCTTTTTATCTTCGTAGGTTGTTTTGACGGCCTCTGTTTGCTTTGCTGTCTTCTTTTCTTCTTTCTTCGTTTCGGTCGCAACATCCTTTGACTTCGTTTCAACCGGCTTGTCGGTCAGGTCCTTTAAGGGTTTCGCTTCCTTCTTTGTTTCCTTCACCTCCACCGGGCTGTCCTCCTGGGAAGTAAGATTACCTTCAACTTTTTCGGCGGGCTTTGCTTCCTCTTTTACTTTCTGTTCTTCCTGTTTCTGTTCCTTTTTTTCTTCGGGAGCACTTTCGTTGGTTCCGACCGGAGCGGCAGGCTGAGTATCGCCGCCGCCCTCATCGTCTAACCCAAAATTAAGTTCAATACCCGACCCAACCTCCGAAAGAGGCGGGTTCGGCGCACGCCAACCCATCACAAAAATAAAAAGAGCCAGCATACCCAGATGGATCACAACCGATGACAGGATACTGATCCTCTGAATTTTCTTTTCTTCAAGCTCGCTCATCACACATTCATTTAGAGACACTATTTCACCCCAATGAAAATCAGCCCGGATGGGCTGGCGCCAAATCAATAGTCAATCGTCCGAATTTAATAGCGTATGACCCATAGCGCACTGCCATACTCTGCCTTCGACGCATCAGCGCTGGACTGTGCCGCGCTAAAAGTATCGAAATCAGCAATTGCCAACCGGAAGAATTTTACGCTGCCAAAAGGAGGAATAATCTTGGAGCTCACACCCTTGGCGCTCAATTTTTTCGCATAGTCCATCATCAAGTCATCATCAATATTACTGGTAACGACTACATAATATCGCCGGGTGCGCTCACTTAATGTTTCAATGGCGCCTTCCGCAGGTTTGGCATTGGCGATGGAATCCGCCTTTAACCGCTGGCGCTCTTCCTCCTCTTTTTGCTTAGCCAACGCCTCATCTGCCTTTCTTTTCTCCTCAGCCTCCCTGGCCAGGCGTTCTTGCTTCTCCTTTTCTCCCTTGGGAACGTACCAATATTTATAAACGAGGAATCCACCCACCAGAATCACCACGCCGATGATCAGGCTAATAATGAGTGGGGCATTGGACCTGGGTTCGTCATCTTCATAGGTATAGGTCGTTTCTTCGTTGGTCAATCTGCCCTGCGGAGATTCAGGTTGCTCGGTGACCGGTTCGGTTGAAACATTTTGAGGCGCCTCGGCATCCCTGTCCAGCGGTTTGTACTCAATATCGGGAAGTCCGAAATTGTCCGCTGAGTCATCGGCGTTGCCCTGATTTTCATCCGGTTGGTCTTCGTTATCCTTTTTTCGCTTTGCCATGGTTTTGGTTTTAAAGGGGTATTACTACAAAATTAACGTAAATTCTCTAAAATCGAAGCCCGGTTAAAAGCTCCAACTCACCCCACCCATCACCTGAATGCCTCGAACCGGGTAATGTAAATACAATTGATAATTACTTGACAACAGATTATTGAACTTCACAAAGGCTGAAATCTTCTTTGACAGAAAGTAATCGATTTTTGCATTAAGGTCCAACGCCGGATCGAGCGTGACGGTTTTCAGCGCCTGCGGATCAAAGGCCTTGATCCCACCTTGCTCGATAAAATCAATACTAAACAACAGTTTGTTGTACAAACTATAGGAAGAATTAAAAGTAAGACGATAGGCAGGCCGGTGAAAGGCTTCCACCACCTTGTCGGTGGAGTAATGAAAATAATCGCCCCGCAGGAGCATCTTCACCGTTTCACCATGATTAAATCCCAGCTCAGCGGAAAGGTTCACGCGTTGTGTGTTTCCATCGTCATAAATGACACCAAACCTGGCCCGGTCGGCGGAGGAGTTTTGATAGAAATACAAATTCTTCAGATTAGCAAACGATAGCCCGGCTCCAAACGCAACTTTCCGGTTTATTTTTCCTTTCAAACCTGCCAGAAATTCAACAGACCGGTTGGTATGGAAAATAGGGATCGCCGAATTCACCCAAAGGTTTTCACGCGAAAGCGTATGCAGCGTAACCTTGTCTATGTCGCCAGTGAGGGCTGCGTATGCGACCACCGACTCACCCAGCTGGTAGTCAGCACGAAAGTTGGGATAAACATGAAATGACTTTTGTTTTCCAATCGTATCATTCTCCAGCGCGGCATTGGCACCCAGCGTCAACCAGAGCCCCTCGATGGGCGTGAATTGATAAGCGGGTTTGACTCTGAGTAAGTTTCTTGGCTTAGTGCTGATGCCAGGATCTTTCCGGTCAATAAGAAAAATGTCGCCGTTTATCGCCAACCTCGACTCGTCTGAAATTTCATAGACGCTTGTTAACGCAATGCCCAATTCTTTCTCATGAACCTCAAAATGATCACTCAAATAACTAAACGAACCTTGCAGAGAATAGCTAAAGTCCGAGCGCCTGGCATTTCCAATTCCGGCGCCCAAACTTAAAACGTCATAGGACTGCCGGATATTGCTGCGAAGCGGTTCAGTGCCCGGCTGATACCCGTAGAAATAAGTGCTTCGGTTTTCATAGTTTAGATTTCCATTGGCCACAATCGCATTGGACATGGCTTTGCCAAAAAGGCCTATCTCGGTGTCGCCACTTGCTGAATTCCTGCCGTCCACAGGACCCCTGCCAAAACTGTGATGGTAAAAGTGAGCGCCATAAAATTTATTTTTATCCCGCTTGGAATTGAAGTAAGCTTCGAGATACGGTGATGCATAATTTCCAACACCAGCACTTACAAAATTGCCGTAAATCTTTGAAATTTCTTCTTGCTTTAGTTTAAGCGGCCGGACTGGCGGAGTAAAGTCGGGCGTGTTGAATCTCAGGTTCTTCAACTCATAGACCATTTCCGGTTTCACCGGTTCGGCCGGCCTTGGAGGAATTTTCTCAAAATTTCTGTCTGCCGGCGGTAAGGTGATCTGACGGTCCTTGATAATTTCAATTTCCGCGCTGGGAATTGCCTTGTCCTTTTCCCATTCCTGGGAATATGATAAGAGCGGAACAAGTATAAAAAGCAAGGCCAGGGCAGCGGAGACAAAGCCACCCCGCTTCGCGAGGCGGTGATGATAAAAATAATCAGGTATCCGCTTTTGCATCAATTCTTTTTGTTGTCCATCGTGTCCATTTCAAGC
>JBGPGZ010000506.1:0-3349 GCA_041484175.1 Cyclobacteriaceae bacterium
CACCCCGACCAATTTATCCACTTTGTCGTAGTAAGGTGCCACGTCATCATACGTGATGGGCCAGTCGTCGCCCAGGCCATCAATGCTATGACGCTTGAAATCATTTGGCCCAAAGCGGAGTGAAATGCGGCCCCAGTGGTTAGTGCGTCCACCCAGCATGCGCGCCCGAAACCAATCAAAATGGGTATTGTCTTTGTGCGTGTAAGGCTCGCCTTCCAGTTGCCATCCTCCATAGGCGGCATCAAAATCTCCGAAATTTCGCTGGGGAGTACTGGCCCCTCGCCGTGGCGATTCCCATGGCCACTTGAGTTGCGCTACGTTGACTGCCGGATCATACATCGGTCCGGCTTCAAGCAGCACGACCTTCAATCCCGCATTGGCGAGCACGTATGCCGCCATCCCGCCGCCCGCGCCCGATCCGACAATACACACATCGTACTCTTTAGAAGATTTTTTGATCTGAAAATCGGCCATACCAAAAGTTTTATTCTTTGGCTAAATGTAAACCATTGTCTTGCAATTCAAAAGTGAATTTTGAGCAGGGTCTGTGTGAATATCCTAAAGGCTTTTTTGGAACTGCCCTCCCTTTCCGGATCAGCTCCTATAAGATCGGGCCGTCTCCCGGATTCCTACCTGGTAGCTCGTTGTCTTGAATTCAAACGCTTTGTCAAACTTGCTGCTGTCAAAAAGATAGTCGGAGTCGCTTTGGTACAGCATTTCAACACTTTCTTTGATGACGCCACTGAACAGTCCAGCCATTTGAAGCATCCAGCGTTGGAGCACCATGTAGTCGGGCTTCACCCCAAAAGCGGCAGCTGCTTGCTGTACAATTTCTTTCATGGTCAGCGTGTTCTTATCCGTGGGCAGGTGCCAAACCTGGTTGAATGCCGATTCCGTATTGCCGAGAAGGGCCGTTGCCTTACCGGCATCGGGGGTATAGATCAATGTGTGTTTGTATTGGTCGCTGATCATGAGTTGCGCCTTTTTGCCTTTGGCGTAGTTTTCAAAGACCATGACATTCAAAAAACTGAGCGGTGTGAAAGGGCCGTAAAAGTCGGGTGCGCGGGCGATCAATGCGGTCAGGTTGCCTGTTCTCACCTCGTCTAAAATCATCGTAGCAATCTGAGCCCTCACTTCCCCTTTCTTGCTCGTCGGCCGTACCGGCGTTTCCTCTGTCATCCAGCCATCAACCCTGCCGTAACAATAAACATTGTCAAAGAACACAAGTTTGGATCTGTGCTTCTTGCACGCTTCAATCACGTTACTCATGATCGCAGGCCATTGTTCACGCCATGTATTAATATTGTATTGCAACCCGGCAGTGAGGTAAACAACTGCTGAGCCCTCCACGGCTTCAGCAGTCTGAGTCTTGTTAAGCAAGTCGGCTGATTTCAATTCATCGGAACCATTGATCTTCTTTGGGTTGCGGCTTACGAGCCGTAACTTGTCCGTGTAACGGGGAAGTTCTTTTGCCAGGTTGTTGGCGATGACCCCATTGGCGCCCAGGATGGTTTGCATAAGTTTTTGAGTCAGGTTACTTAGGTTTCGCAAAATACTAAATTGCATTTTACGATCATCTTATGAAATACCTATTGCCCACTATCACCGGATTTATTTTCTCATTTTTAGCTGCAGCCCAGCCTTTGAAGCCATTTGGAGCGGTGCCTTCCCAGAGTCAATTGAAGTGGCATGCGATGGAGTATTATATGTTTATCCATTTCGGGCCCAACACGTTTACCAATAAAGAGTGGGGCCATGGTGACGAGGACCCCAGGGTGTTCAACCCAACCCACCTTGATTGCCGGCAATGGGCTACCACGGCCAGGCTGGCAGGAATGAAAGGTATTATCATTACCGCCAAACATCATGATGGCTTTTGCCTTTGGCCCAGCAAATTTAGTACACATACCGTCCGCGAAAGCGCCTGGAAAAATGGGACGGGGGATGTGCTGAAAGAGCTTTCGGAGGCCTGTCGTGAGCAGGGATTGAGGTTTGGCGTTTATCTTTCGCCCTGGGATCGCAACCATCCTGACTATGGTACTGAAAAGTACAATCAGGTTTTTGTCAATATGCTGGGTGAGGTTCTTGGCAGCTATGGAGAAGTATTTGAGCAATGGTTCGATGGAGCCAATGGAGAAGGTCCTAACGGCAAAAAGCAAGTCTACGATTGGAAGCTTTTTAATAGCACGGTTTATAAATTTCAACCGAACGCCATTATCTTCAGCGATGGCGGACCCGGATGTCGCTGGGTAGGCAATGAAAACGGATATGCCGGAGAAACAAATTGGTGTACACTTAATGCCGATAAAGTCTATCCAGGTTACCCTGACTTTAAAGAGCTTACTCCCGGACATGAAGATGGTACCCATTGGGTGCCAGCCGAGTGTGATGTAAGTATCCGGCCAGGATGGTTCTATAGCCCCCAGACGGATGGCAAGGTTAAGACTGTAACGCAGTTGGTTGATATTTACGATGGTTCTATTGGAAGGGGTGGAAACTTATTGCTCAACGTACCGGTAGACCGGAGAGGATTGATTGCGAAAGAAGACTCTATCCGGTTGATGGAATTCCGAAAAGCAATTGACGACGCATTTCAAAAAAATCTCGCCACTTCCGCAAAAGCTGTGGGGAAGTCCCGGAATGGGTACGCGGTTCAGCATATAATTGATGGCGATGCTGCTACCGCCTGGGCTCCGGACACCAGGAGTAATGAAGTTGTACTGCAGTTCAGGGAACCTGTGAAATTCAATCGAATCGTCCTGCAGGAAAATATTGCTTTAGGGCAACGAGTCAAGTCATTTTCCATTGAAGCTTGGAAGGGAAACAGATTCATCGAAATCGCTCGCCAAACGACGATGGGCCACAAGCGGATACTGCATGTGCCGGAAACTACAACGACACAAATCAAAATCCGGATTCTGGAAGCAAAGGATACACCTGTGCTGAATGAAGTCGGGGTTTACTTTGCCGAGACTATCTTTTAGTTGTTTTCCTGGGTACCGGATCGTAGCCGCTGGTTCCCCAGGGATGACAACGGGCAATTCGTTTTGAACCAAGCCAAATACCTTTGACTACCCCCCATTCCTGAATCGCTTCGATCGTGTACTGCGAGCATGTGGGCATATGCCGGCAATGCACACCCAACAGCGGAGAGATGCTTCCCTGGTAAAAACGAATTGGTAAAATAAATATTTGTTTTAGCACAAAGTCCAAAGTTCAATGTCCAATGTTTACTGTTCAAGGCCTCACGTCCCACGTCAGCAGTACCTAAAGTCCTGTACCACCTATGACTAGTTGCCAATTACTAATTCCTACTTGTTGTATAGCAGGACATAAGTTACACTTTTAG
>JBGPGZ010000507.1:0-3344 GCA_041484175.1 Cyclobacteriaceae bacterium
CCTTCATCCAGCAAAAACTTTTATACTTCTTGAAGTCCACGCGGTGATCATAAGTGGTATGTATTTTCGGGCCGCAGCCTGCCAACGCAAAAATGATGATCCCCAGCGCATAGATATTATTTTTCATTCTCTTTGATTCAAATTTTACATGGATGATCGCGTTCCGGATTTTCACGTCGATTGCATTCAAAACACCGGCATGAAAGTAGTCAGTAAGGTAGTCAGTCCGCCGTCCTGCAAAACATGACTTTCCTGACTTCAAAAAATGATCTAAATCATAAGAATGTGCGCTTCAGCATTTGTTAAACAAATAATAAACAAATTGGGAGTGATCCGAAAAGAAATCGGCTTTGCCAGCATAGACAAACGTCGACAACTCACGGGTGAGCGCAGGACCATGACATACGTTCTAATCCTTTTGCGGAGTCCGGCAGGGGCGTGCGGAAAGGAGAAAGCTCAGTCCTCATCGGATGAGGTCAGTGATTTAGATAAAGACCAGGATTTTGAAGTGAATGAATTGAATCACCTGATCTTCACCTCCCACGGCATCCTCGCCTGCACGCCCTGGTATTCTTTTACGCGCTGCCATTGCTTAAACCAAGGGTAGTATTCTCCCAGATCGCGCTCGAGCAGAAAGGCTTTCGCCGAATGCTCCGCGTCGGTCGTCAATCGCTCCAGGAAGGTCTTTTGATGCGGATAATATTTCAGCTTATAGTCCTTGCCGATCTTTGCCGCCTCTCCCGCAATCCGGATGGCGTCCTCAAAATTTCCAAGGATATCCACGAGCCCATTGTCTTTTGCCTGCGCTCCCGTCCATACCCTGCCGGAAGCAATTTTCTTTATATCATCCTGCGTCATCTTTCTCCCCTGGGCAGCCTTGCCGGTAAAGCTTTCGTATATCTCTTCGGTTTTTTTCTGCCAGATGTCTTTCTCCACTTCCGTCAGCGGCCGCATGACGGTGACCAATTCTCCGATCTCGCCCGTCTTTACTTCTTCCGAAGTGATGCCGATCTTGTTGCCAAGAAATCCGCTCAGGTCAAAGAGAACGCTGAAGATGCCGATCGATCCCGTGATCGTGGTGGGTTGCGCCACGATGGTGTCGCACGCCATCGCCAGGTAATAGCCACCGGAGGCGGCCAAATCGGACATCGAAGCAATAACAGGCTTTTCCTTTGCGGCAAGCGAAACCTCGCGCCACATCTGATCGGAAGCCTGAAAAGCGCCTCCGGGACTGTTCACGCGCAAAACAATGGCCTTGACCTTGTCATTGGTTCTCGCCTTGCGGATGGCGTCGGCTATGGTGGCGCCGCCCACCACGTTGTCGTTGGATTCACCCGGCATGATGGTGCCATCGGCGACTATAATGGCGATCTCATTCCTGGATTCTGAAGTCGTGGTAAAACTCTTTTTATAATTGGCATACCTGACCAGCGGAACGGTCTTGTCTTTCTTAAGTCCAAGCCGGCCGCGCAATTCATCCTTTACCTGGTCCTCATAAAGCAGCGAATCCACCAGCCCATGCTCCACCGCCTGTTTGGCTTTTCGCACCAGCATCTTGTCGGAAATCTCCTTGAGCCTGTCCCTGGGGATCTTGCGCGACTCCGAAACCTTGCCGAGCATTTCACCATAGATCGAGTTGATTATTGAATTTAGCTGCAGGCGATTGGCGTCGCTCATGTTATCGCGAAGAAATGGCTCGACGGCGCTTTTAAAATCACCGACCCGAAATACCTCGGGTTTGATCTCCAGCTTGTCAAACATTTTTTTAAAGAAAGTCACGTCCGTCGCCAGGCCGTTGAATTCCAGCTCCCCTTCGGGATTCAGATAAACCTTATCGGCCGCAGAGGCAAGATAATATCCCCCCTCACTGTACATATCCGAATAGGCGACGACCCACTTGCCGGATTGACGAAAGTCCAGGAGCGATTCCCTGATTTCTTCCACCGTGGTGATCCCCGCCATGAGGTAGCTGATATTCAGGTAGATCCCCTTGATCTGGTCGTCTTCTTTGGCGTGGGCAATGGTCTGCTTGAGCTGGATCAGCCCCACGCGTTGCTCTCCGGCACCCGGGAGTAACTCGGCCACCGGGTCTTCTATCTCCATTTCAGCAATGGGGACCGTCAATTTGAGTTGGAGAACGGAATTATCCGCAATCGCTACTTCCTTGTCGGGGGCCACTACGGCTAAGATGATTATGCCAATCAGGATCACCGCGATAAAGGCGGCCAATGCACCCAGGCACGAAGAAAGAACATTTTTAAAAAATCCCATGATTGAAAAATTTAAGTGCCAAAAATAGACAATCCCCTTGAATTAGAATAATCCATTATATTTCGACGGAATGACAACAGAGGTTTACTTATTGCTGGGTTCAAATCTGGAAGACCGCGAAAAGAATCTTTTACTCGCCATCAAAAGGATCAATGAACAAGCCGGCACCGTACGCGACGTATCAGCCGCTTACAAGACCCAACCCTGGGGCCTGGCTGACCAACCGGAATTCCTGAACCAGGCAATAAAAATCGAAACGGTCCATTCCCCAAGGCAACTGCTGGAAAAACTACAATCGATCGAAGCGGAAATCGGGAGAAAAACTACTACGAAATGGGGGCCGCGGGTGATCGATATTGATATCTTATTTTTTGGCGAAAGGATTGTTTCGGAAAAAGGCCTTTGCATTCCGCATCCTGGCATCCCCGCCAGAAGGTTTGCCCTCTTGCCCCTTTGTGAGATCGCGCCAGGCCATCTGCATCCATTGCTTCTAAAAACCTGCGCGCAGTTATTGGAAGAGTGCACCGATCCGCTCAAGGTTGCGCTGTACGATCCTACAGACTCATAACCTCCGATTCCGGAGCAATTTTCTTTACCAGCCCTTGCAGTACTTTCCCCGGACCGCATTCAATAAATGTTTTTGCTCCATCCTTGACCATATTCCGCACCGACTGCGTCCATCGAACCGGTGAAGTCAGCTGGTTGATCAGATTTTTCCTGATCGTGAAAAGCTCGGTTGAAGGCAAGGCATTGACATTCTGGTAAACGGGACAGGCGGACTGATGGAAAGTGGTTGCTTCAATGGCGGCTGCCAGCTCTTCGCGGGCGGGCTCCATCAGCGGGGAGTGAAAAGCCCCGCCGACTTGCAATGGAAGTGCGCGCTTTGCTCCTGCCGCCTTCATTTTTTCTATGGCGATCCCGATTCCTTTGAGTGAACCTGAAATCACCACCTGTCCCGGTGAGTTATAGTTGGCCGCAACCACAACGTCATCGATGGCGGCGCAAACGTCCTCCACTACTTTATCGTCCAGACCAAGAATGGCCGCCATTGTAGAGGGGTTAATTTCACAGGC
>JBGPGZ010000508.1:0-3335 GCA_041484175.1 Cyclobacteriaceae bacterium
GAACCACAATGGACACAAAGGATTCGGGTTTATGATATTTAGTCATTCAAGGGCCATACTACGCTTGAAGAGTTATTATGGAATACAGAATCCCAGTGGCCGGGATATTTCGAAGAAGGTAAAAGAATCGCTTCGAATTGCTAACTTTAATCCAAACAACATAACTATGACAAAGCTTTTTACTTTGATTACCCTGTGCTGCTCGTTGAGTCTCGGCTTGCTGGCGCAATCTCCCGATGAAAAAGATGTTGCTGCCGCCGTCGAGTCTCTTCGCAAGGCCATGGTGGAAGCCAATAAATCCAATCTGGAAAAACTGACCGCCGAAGCTCTCAGTTACGGGCATTCCAGTGGAAAGATTGAAGACAAGGCCGCCTTTGTTGAAGGAATCGTCAGTGGAAAATCGGATTTCGTAACCATCCAGCTTTCAGACCAAACCATCAAAATTGTCGGTAATACCGCGATTGTGCGACATAAATTGTCAGCCGAAACAAACAATGAAGGCAAGCCCGGCACAGCTAATCTCGGTGTTTTATTGATCTGGCAAAAGCAACAGGGGCAGTGGAAATTACTTGCCCGGCAGGCAACCAAATTGTAGGATTGGAAATTAGAAGAAAAAATTATGAACGGAAAAGTGGTGAGCTCTTAATGTCTCAACCGATCGATGACAAAGCTTTCCACAGTAATGATCTTTTCTGCGCTTCTAATCCATGTCGATACCCTGCATGGTCAGACCAGCGTCTTAACTCAACACAATGATCTTAACCGGACCGGTTGGAACAACCAGGAAACAATTCTCCATACCGGCAATGTAAGCCCTGCGCGATTCGGAAAGATTTTTACGCGGGAAGTAGACGATCAGATTTACGCGCAGCCTCTCGTGGTGAGTGACGTCTCGATTGACAACGGCACTCATAATATTGTCTTCGTTGCCACTGTCAACAACAGCGTTTATGCATTTGATGCAGAATCCGCAGGAGTATCTTCTCCTTATTGGCAAATTAACCTGACTCCAGCCGGAAGCAGGCCTGTCAGGAACACGGATATGACGGGCGCCTGCGGAGGAGTTTATACGGACTTCACCGGAAACATCGGGATAGTAGGTACACCGGTGATCAATCCGGATTCACGGACCTTGTATGTCGTCGCCAGGAGCGTGTCCAACTCCGGAACCGACTTTCAGCAATTCCTGCATGCGATCGACATTCAATCCGGTGCCGAAAAATCAAACAGCCCTGTACTCATTACCGCCCAAACAAATGGAAACGGCGACGGGTCTGTAAGCGGTATAATTCCGTTTGACGCCCAAAAACAGAACCAGCGATCCGGCATTCTGTTACTCAATGGCACAGTCTACATCGCTTATTCGTCACACTGCAACTGGGGACCTTATCACGGTTGGTTGCTGGGATACGATGAGCAAACACTTCAACAAACCATTGTTTACAATACAACGCCTGAAGGATCTCAAGGCGGCATTTGGATGAGCGGCGCCGCCCCTTCGGCTGATGAACTTGGTAATATTTACCTGTCCACCGGGCATGGCACGGTGGGTTCTGCAACAGATATCAATGATCCGGTCAACCGAAGTGAAAGCATTATTAAACTGAGTCGTACCGGGAATAACCTTTCCGTGGCGAGTTTTTTCACACCCAACAATTTTGGATACTTAAACAACTACGATATCGATCTGGGTGTAACGGAAGTGTTGTTAATTCCTCATTCTACTTGGGCAGTCGCCGGCAGCGAATCGGGCTATGTTTATTTGGTGAACCGCGACAGCATGGGTGGCTATTCCTCCGACTTTAACAAGGCAAAACAAACGATCGACATAGGTGCAAACAGTTTTTTGCGGTCGTCCTTTGCCTATTATGCCGGTGCTTCGAAAGAGTACGTTTATACGTGGTCAGAGAACAGCCGTCTTTTTGCTTTTCCCTTTGACAGGGCCCGGGCTGTGTTCGACGGTTCCGCGTATATCCGGGGTCCCTTTGGGCCGCGGAGAAGCAACGGCGCTTTTCTTGCGGTATCATCAAACGGCTCCGTGGATAGTACCTGCGTTATTTGGGCATCGTATGCGACCTCAGGCGATGTAAACCAATCGGTCAGACCGGGTATCCTGCGCGCCTTTGATGCAAACGATGTAAGACGCGAACTGTGGAACTCATCCGTAAACCCGGATGACTACGCAGGGTCTTATGCAAAATTCGCTTGCCCGACCATCGCCAACGGCAAAGTTTACCTCGCCACTTTCTCCAACAAAATGGTAGTATATGGTTTGGCGACAAATCCCATCGGGGACTGTTCCTCCGAAAATCGGGCATTGAAAAGACCTGGCTTTGCCTCCTCTAACGAAAATGCCACATTTCTTCCAGGATACGCCTTTGACGGAAATCCCACAACGCGTTGGTCAAGTCAATTCAACGATTCACAATACATAGCCGTTGACCTGGGAAAGATTTACAATATTTGCCACGTAATTTTAAGATGGGAGACCGCGCTGGGAGAAGACTTCAAGATCGAAACATCGGTCGATGGCGCGGAATGGACGACTGTAAAAACGGTGACCGGAAATGCTTCCCTTATTAATTCGATCGCAATGGAGGCTTCCGGGCGGTTTGTGCGTCTGGTTGGCATTCTGCGAGGCACTGTTTATGGATATTCCCTGTATGAATTCGAAGTGTATGGAAACCCGAGCTTTGTCAACACATCGGATGCACCGGTCGTGTATCCCAATCCAGCGCCCGAGGTAATTGTTGTTGCAAAGGGACCTGAGGATATTGTGGAAGTTCATTTGTTTGATGTATCGGGAAGGCTGGTAAGCAGTATTATCAATGACGACAAATCCGATGTTGAAATACCGGTAGCCTATCTCGTAAAAGGGATTTATTTCCTTCAGGTAAAGACGGTCAATGGAATTTACCGGTTTAAAATTCTGCATTGAGATCCTGTATTCTGACCAAATAAGCTAAATCCAAACTGGATCCTCCCGTCCTCCCAGGTACTTGGGCACACAGGCGTCTCCAACTTAACTCATTTCTCTTTGTGTCCATTGTGGGTTCTTGGTGATCTTCGTGACCCGGAAATTCAGGTCACGAAGAACACAATGAATGCATCCCGATAGCTATCGGGAGATACAAAGAATTCAGATTCACAGTGGGGAAACCAAAATTACCCACCCAGTTTCTTTCCATCAAACATTCTCTTTGCCTGAAAAAATGAACCAACGTTCATGTTTCCCATGGCGAGTCGCTCAAAATCCTAAAATGAAAGACTTCTTTGCACGGAACTCCAAAGAAAAAATAGTTTATATTCGTTAGCGTAACCGGCCCAATTCACAA
>JBGPGZ010000509.1:0-3333 GCA_041484175.1 Cyclobacteriaceae bacterium
AAAACAATTATCATGTATCTCTCAAGATTACGCCCGAAAGTTACTTCCAGAATAAGCTCATGTCCGCCAGGGACTATCGTCCTCCATCCATTTCAAGAACACAACAACCCTTGTTCAAGCTCGTGTTTAGATTCTAACCCGGAGGGAGCTACTCGAAATACGCATCGTTGAATCATTTCGTTTGCGGAGAGGTCCCCAGGAGACCAACCTTCTTTTGGTCCACGAGTGTGTGGTTTCACCACCGCTGCAGCGTTATTCCGATTTCAACATCGATAGGTACTCTTTATGTCCTGGCACGGAATTTTGCATTTTAATGGAATGCAAACATACCGGTTGAATCTGTTTATCCTGTTTTGTGTGTTAATTCTATCCTTTCACGGATCCGATGCCCAGGATTCTACACGTTTGGCATCCAGAAGGAAAGGGCTTGTCAACGCACTCATAGCGCCCGTGCTGCTCGTCGGTGCTGGCGCCTATTCGGTCCACACCAGATTTGCCGTCCGCGACTGGCGAAATGAGAACTTTCCGCACTTTAAATCCGGCAAAGATGATTGGATCCAGTATGTTCCGATGGCCGCGACGTACGCACTCAGCTTCTCTGGCGTCCCGGGAAAACATGATTTAGCCAACCAGACCGCCCTGTTATGCAAATCCGCGGTCTTGATGACGGCCATCTTTTTTGCATTAAAATATACCAACCGGGAGCTTCGGCCCGATAGCAGCAATTATGCATCCTGGCCGTCCGGTCATACCGAGCAGGCATTTGCGGCTGCAAGTTTCTTACAAAAGGAATATGGACACCGCAGTGTGTGGTACAGCATCGGTGGATATACCGTCGCGAGCGGTGTTGGGCTCATGCGCATTCTCAACAACAAGCATTATATACAAGATGTAGTGATTGGCGCCGCGGCTGGCATTCTTTCAACTAACCTGGTTTACCTTACGCATCAAAACCACTGGGGAAAAAACAAAACGAAGAAGAAACATACCCAGGCGCTGATCCTGCCTACATACCGGAGTGGGCCGGGGTTTTACTTCTGCTTAAAGTTGAAATAGTTTCTCGTATGTGGAGTTTTTTCCCCACTACTGTCTGATTCCTTTATTTCCAACGACATCAGGACCTTTTCGATCTGGCATAGTAATAACATCAAGGTTATTAAGCAGCAAATCAAAACGCTGAAAAATGATGAACCCACTTCAAAGTTCCCGACGCCCTAAAGGCTTTTTAACTTTCCCCTGTTTTGATCGTTCACGACAGAAATTAAATGCCGCAACCATATTGGCTTTTTTACTATTGTTTTCCCCCTTTCTTTACGCCCAAAAGCCGGTCAAGGCCGATACGATCGTCGCAGGCAAAGGCAACAAAGACAATCAACTAAAACAGATTAAGGAAAATAAAATAGCGCTGCACTCAGATTCTATCGGTGGCAAAGAGCCGGAAAAGAGCATTCTCATTGATACCACGATTCAAAATAAATATGGCGATTTGCTCAATGATGATGTTAAGTATAACAAGAGGTACCCCGTTTGGATACCTCTTATGGAGGTTGCGGGCGCCAATGCATTTGTCTGGTCAATGGATAGATATTTGCTGAATGCCGAGTTTGCGCGTACGGGGACTTCAACATGGAAGTATAATTTACAAAATGGATGGGAATGGGATAAGGACCGGTTTGGAGTAAATTTTATAGGTCATCCGTATTCAGGAACACTTTCTTTTAATGCAGGGCGATCGAACGGATATAACTATTTTGAATCATCCGCTTTTTCCGTTGCCGGGAGTTTGATGTGGGAATACTTTGGAGAAAATACGCGTCCATCCTATAACGATATTATCAATACACCGGTGAGCGGTGCATTTCTCGGTGAAATACTTTATCGCCTGAGCTCAAATCTTCTCGACGACCGGACAAGGGGATTAGAGCGGGCTTCCCGTGAGCTGGCAGCGGGATTAATTGATCCTGTTCGAGGTTTCAACCGCGTCCTCCAGGGAAAAGCTTTCAGGAGAACCAACAAAGAAGTCTATCAGAAAGAACCGCTTAACGTATTCATGTATGCTGGGCTGCACAAGATAGATAACGGAAAAGCACCCAGTAAGATGGTAAACGTTCAGTTTGACTATGGAAACCCTTTTGAAATACGTTCACGGAAGCCCTTTGATTTTTTCAAACTTCGTACAGACTTAAATTTTGGCGTGGGTAGAAAAATTCTTGATAACGTAACCGGCTATGGAATATTATTCGGCAAAAACAGCCAGCGAGGAAAACTTTCAATTCTCACCGGGGCATTTCAATATTTTGACTATTGGGATAATAAAGCATTTGAGTTAGGCACCATTGGTTTCGGTGGCGGCGTATTTTCTAAATTACCCATTGGTAAATCATCCAATCTTTACACAAATTTCCATGTCGCTGCGATCCCCTTTGCCGGAAACAGCACGGCTCGTCCGGATAGTTCGGAGATCAGAGACTATAATTATGGTGGTGGATTGGAGGGAAAGTTTGAAAGCACAATTAATCTGGGTAAATATGCCACTGCTTCGCTGATTTACTATTATTATTTTATCCATACTTATGTCGGGTTACCTGGAAATAATTTCATCGGTATTTTAAAACCAAGAATTACAGTGCGGCTTTACAAAGCCCTTAGCTTGGGATATGAACATTTTATATATTCGGAGGACAGGAACCTTCGATACTTACCTGCAACTCATTTTGGGAAAACAGAACAGAAGATATTTCTACTGATCTTTTTGGAAGATCGCCAGCGAAAAGGGCGTTATAATTGAAATCGGGCTACTTCAAAATTAGGCTCATTCCTATGCTATATAAGTCCCTTCTATGTCTCCTTTTAATCATCGCGTCTCAACCTGTTGTATTCGCGCAGGATAAGAAAGCAGATGTGGCTGCTCCTGAAACGCCAAAGGAGAAAAAATTAGAAAAGAAACTGCAAACGAAATTGTATAGTCTGCCTCAATTTGCACACGAGTCATCCCTGTTCGTTAAGCAACCCACTAAATGGCAGGGCAGCGACTGGGTAAAAGTTGGCCTCGTAATAACTTCAACCGTTGCTGTAATGCCGTTTGATGAAAAAATCACTAATTCGACCCAGGGAAACCAGCGGTATTATCACAGCGCTTTCATTGAGGGCGGAAGAATTTATGGGGAATGGTATTCCATTGGCGGCGTGGCAGGGGCGTTTGGCATATACGGATTGATAGCGCATGATACCCTGTCAAAAAAAATCTCTATCGAATTGCTTCAAGCGGGGCTTTATTCAGAGCTCATTACCACCGTGCTTAAAGTGGCTATAGGGAGAGCAAGGCCCGTTAGC
>JBGPGZ010000510.1:0-3316 GCA_041484175.1 Cyclobacteriaceae bacterium
ACGTACCGTTCAATACACCTATGATGCGGCAGGAACAAAATTGAAAAAAGTAGCAACCCAGGGCACGCAGGTTGCCCAGTCTGACTATGTTGGAAATATCCAATATGAAGGTGTTACGAGCAGCGCTCTTGCCTTTATGCTGACGCCAGAAGGCAGGGTAGTAAAAAATGGATCAACCTGGAACTACGAATATTTCCTCAAAGATCATTTGGGTAACAACAGGGTTGTATTTGCTTATACGAACGATACGGACGAATATAAGGCGACTATGGAAATAGGCTCACAAAGCACGGAGGAAGCGCAATTCAAAAACCTGCCCGCCACCCGACTTCAAATTGCTGCTTATAATCATACATCAAAGAGCTACTTGAATCCCACGCCTGACCGCGTTTCCGAAACCAACGGCTACACCAATAAACCGATCGGGCCGGCTAAACTTTTGCAGGTAAGAACGGGAGACCAGGTGACTACAGAGGTGTATGCGCGTTATACGGCGGGAACCGGGGGCAGCACCACAGTGATCAGCAATCTGGTGGCAGGGCTGACAGGCGCCTATGGAATAGGAACCGGCGAAGCAGCTTACTCGGCGTTTAGCAATAATCTTCCGGGAATCGCAGGAGGTCTTGTTGCCAACACCAATGTACCAAAGGCCTACCTGATCTATATATTGTTTAGTAACAATTTCAGCAGCTACCAGTTTGGTTACCAGATGGTGAGTACGTATGCACAGGCTGGCGCTGAGAAACTCACGATTTCGGTGACCGTGCCGGCCGGTTTTGACAATGGTTACTTATATTCCTATGTAGCAAACGAAAGCAACGTGGCGAGTGCGAGCAGTGTTTATTTTGATGACATGCTGATCCGGCATATAAAGGCGGCAATGGCTTTGCAGGTGACCCAGGTAACTGATTACTATCCTTTTGGAATGGCAATTAATTCGCTAGCGTATCAAAAAAATACAACTTTCAAGAATGATTATCTTTATAATAGCAAAGAGTTTCAGGATGACTTTAGTTTGAACTGGCTGGATTATGGGGCGCGGATGTATATGCCGGAAACTGGAAGGTGGGGGGTAATTGATCCGATGAGTGAAATGGCAAGAAGATGGACTCCTTATCGATATGCTTTCAATAACCCAATGAGATTTATTGATCCTGATGGAATGTTTGAGTATTCGGATGGTTACAGCACGCGGGATACTAAATATGAAACGGGGTCAGTAGAGCACAGCGGATCTTTTCAAGGCACTGAAGGTGATCTTCAACGAGGCAGTGGCTCTTCGACAACTGTTGTAGCAACAGTCGAGAAAAAAGATGGTTCATCTGCAAATGTTGTGGTAGGGCCAGGAGCTCCTAAAGCCAAGGCTGACAAACAAGGAGATCTCCCCAAAATTGAGCCAGGTTCAAGTAGCACGGGAAACCCATATGCAAAGCCAGCCCCGTGGTTAAATGTTTTATCTGCTATTCTCAATTCTTTCGGATCGGCAGCAACGATATCCGCCCAACACGCAAGGGGTAGATACACTGGACCAAGTGATTGGGCGAAGCAAAAAGTTGCCGGAGAAAGTTTAGGTAGGAAGCTCGGATACCTTGGAGTTGCTATGAGCATAGCGGATATTCAGATGAATGGGCGAACAACAAGCAATACGCTGGATCTAACATTTGGGATAATAGGCTTTGGTGGTGTAGAGGGAGCGGCAATTTCGGGGACCTATTTTATTACTAACCTTGGTGTATCTGCGTACACGGGCAAGGATATAGGTCAGCACATAGACGATAATTTTATATTTGTCCCGAGCATTCTCCCTGTGATGCCCTTAATTCCAGTTTATATCAATGGAGGAAAATGAAAATGATCATGGATAATGCGTTGACCTTATTTGATTATATTTTTTATAGAGCACATAGTTACTTCAAGGGGAGGGGAGATAACGTATCTGGGGCATCTTCATCCGCGATTTTATCATTGATGCAATTCCTGACGATCTTAGATGTAATGACTTTGGTGAAAATAGTTCATGATTACAGTTTCCCCTCAACCAAATTTGCCTTTTTACCTTTAGCGCTCCTAATAGGGGTTATAAATTGGTACAGGTATGAGAGAAATTTTGAGATTGAAAAACTTAAAAGCAAATGGAAAGATGAGAGCCCCAAAAGAAAAGAAAGAAATGGGTGGGCAATTGTATTGTATTTACTCGGCTCGGCAATGTTTCCAGTCTTATATGGAATCTTAAGACATTAAGCCTGTGGAAATAACGCCTCAAATCCCTTGGCCTGTTTCTGGACTCCGAGCAGGCTCGGTTAGGGAACGGTCAGAAATCGTAGATAAAAAGATTCAATATGATGAACAATTCTTTCAAAATCGTATTAATTGCTGGTTGCCTTTGCACTCGGTTCTTTTCAACGTATGCTCAGCCAACATCGGTGACGGACAACATTAATCGCGTGATGCCGAAGCCCGTACCCACATCCCCCAATGTAGCATCGCTGGGAAAGTTTGGAGACTACAAGGTCAGCTACTTCAGTGGCCTGCCAGATATATCGATTCCTATTCTTGAGGTAAAAAGTGGTAGTCTCAGTGTGCCAATCACGCTGAGCTATCATGCTTCCGGTGTCAAGCCAACGGATGTTGCCAGTTGGGTAGGGATGGGTTGGGCCCTTTCGGCGGGAGGGCAGGTGTCGCGCAGTGTACGCGGTAAACCCGATGAAGAATACTATTCGGCCAATGCACTAAATCCCAATCCTCAAAACTGCGGTGCACCCGGTACCGGTACATTTCACTACTTACGATATGCGGCCACAGGTGTGACGGATAAGGATCCGGACGTCTTCAGCTATGCCTTTCCTCGAGGCAGCTGGAAATTCATGCTGCCAGTAGCTTCCTATTTGGTGCTGCATGCACCAACTAAACTTACTTCGCTTGAAATTTCCATTCGTTCTACCATTTAAAATCGGCTGAGCTGTGATTCGTGTGATTCCTATTGTTGGCGTGATTGAAATGTATCATAGTAATCATTTCAATCAAAAGAATGACAGTTCAGACAAGGGATGCCGCTGTCCTTCGGAGACAGCTCAGTACAGCTATGATGCAGCCGGAAACAAATTAAAAAAAGTCGCAACCCAGGGCACCCAGGTTGCCCAGTCTGACTATGTTGGAAATATTCAGTACGAAGGCATCACCAGCAGCGCGCTTGCCTTTATGCTGACACCTGAAGGCAGTGTTGTAAAAAACGGATCAACCTGGATTTACGTATATTTTCTCAAAGATCTTTTGGGCATCAACCGCGTTGTATTTGCTTATACGAACGATACTGACG
>JBGPGZ010000511.1:0-3313 GCA_041484175.1 Cyclobacteriaceae bacterium
ATTGGCCGGTTTGTAGAGGAACTAAGGCGCAAGGATGGACTTACCGTTGGACGTCTCGATGGCCGGTTTACAGGCATTGACTATGATAATGCGGGTGAGAATTATGAATTTGATCCCAGCAATATTGCCATTACCGGCCCTTTCACGATGGCCATCAATGATTATGTGAGGAGGACGCTGAAGTATACCAACGATGTCCCGTATGAAGTACTTGGCAACCGCGTGCAACCCTGGAATTACAACAACGTTCAGAACCAGTTTCTAAATACGGGCGAGACCTTGCGTCAGGCAATGCACAAGAACAAAGATCTGAAAGTGCTTATTTGCAATGGATACTATGACCTGGCTACTCCTTATTTCGCAACCGATTACACGGTCAACCATCTTTTTGTCAATCCCGGGCTCCGGGCGAACATTTCTCAGACATTCTATGAAGCAGGGCACATGATGTACATTCATATGCCCTCCATGAAGCAAATGAAAAAGGACATTGCAGCCTTTTATCAGGATGCATTAAAAAAATAAATTTAGACTCATTTGAATTATGAAAATGTATATTTTATTTTTCCTTCTCCTGGGCTCGTCTTCTCTTCTTGCGCAGGACAAAGACAAAAGGGAACCTGCAAAGGATGTTGTCAATGTTCCGGATCCACCATTGTCAGTTACCAAGCATCAGATAACTGTCAACGGACAGGTGATTGGGTACACAGCAACGGCCGGTTATTTGTTATTGCGCGAAGAAGCCGGCAAACCCAGGGGTAAGTTCTTCTTTACTGCATACACGAAAGACGGAGTTGTGGACCCTGCTTCACGGCCGATCACCTATACATTCAACGGTGGGCCAGGCTCTGCCTCGGTATGGCTTCACATGGGCGGACTTGGCCCCAAACGAATTGAGCTGACCGATTTTGGTACGGCTACCAAACCGCCCTACAAAGTGATTGACAATGAATATTCGTGGCTCGACTTGACCGATTTGGTTTTTATCGACCCTGTAATGACTGGCTACAGCCGACCAGCGGAAGGCGTGGACAAAAAAGAATTCACCGGCTTTACTGAAGACATCGAAACAGTCGGCGGATTTATTTATCTCTATACCTCACGCTTCGAACGCTGGAACTCTCCAAAATTTCTTGCCGGAGAAAGTTATGGCACTACCCGGGCGGCGGGACTTTCCGGGCATCTTCAGGATCGCTATGGGATGTACCTCAATGGCATCGTGTTGATTTCTTCAGTTTTGAATTTTCAAACTGCCGAATTTGACCGTGGTAATGAGTTACCATTTGTTTTGTTCCTGCCAACGTATTCGGCGATGGCCTGGTATCATAAAAAGTTGAGTCCTGAATTCACGGATTTGAAAGCGCTGTTGAAAGAAGTCGAGAACTTTGCTTTGGTCGATTATAATAACGCGCTGATGAAAGGCGATCGGTTGACGGCCGATGAGAGAAAAAACACGTTGGAAAAACTTTCACGCTTTACCGGACTTTCAAAAGACTACCTTGACAAAACAAATTTGCGGATTCAGGACTTCCGGTTTACAAAAGAGCTACTTCGCAATGAAGGCAAAACCGTTGGCCGCCTGGATGGCAGATTCACAGGTCTGGATTACGATGGCGCGGGCCAATCCGCAGAATTTGACCCAAGCTACAGCGTGGGGATCTACGGGCCATTCACCATGGCCATTCACGATCATTTGCGCAGAACGCTCAAGGTTCAGAATGATATCCCATACGAAATTCTTGGCGGCCGCGCATACCCCTGGAGCTACGCCACCGTGCAGAACCAGTACCTGAACGTGGCTGAGACCCTGCGCAGTGCAATGACAAAAAACAGGGATTTAAAAGTATTGATTTGCAATGGCTTTTATGATATGGCCACCCCTTACTATGCAACGGATTACACCTTGAGCCACATGTTCCTGGATGAAACCCTTCGTGGAAATATCACCAGCACCTTTTATGAAGCGGGGCACATGATGTACATTCACAAACCTTCCCTGATACAGTTCAAGAAAGACGTCACGGGATTTTATCAGAATACGTTGAAGAAATAAGAGAGATTCTATTGATTCTGGTTGCTTGATTCTGGTCACTTGTTCTCTGACATAAGTAATCCAGAATCTAGAATCCAGTTGGTTTAAGTTTTTCCTCAAACAACTTCAAGATCCTTTTATATTCGTCCGTCCAGCTGCTGGGTTCGACAAAGCCGTGGTCTTCCAACGGATAAACTGCAAGTTCCCAGTTGTCTTTTCCAAGTTCAATAAGTCGCTGGCTCAATCGGACGGCATCCTGAAAATGTACATTCACATCCACCATGCCATGACAGATAAGCAGTGATCCTTTCAAGCCTTCGGCGTGATAGATCGGTGAACTTTTTGCGTAGGCAATGCTGTCTGCAAAAGGTTCGTTTAGAATATTGGATGTATAGGGGTGATTATAATGCGACCAATCTGTTACCGGACGGAGGGCTGCACCCGCGGCAAAAACATCGGGTGTTGTAAAGAGGGCCATCAGGGTAATAAAACCACCGTACGAGCCTCCATAGATGCCGATGCGTTTTGGATCGATTTTGTGGTTTTCAACAAGCCATTTCGCGCCATCCACATTGTCAGTCAGGTCCTTGCCGCCCATGAAACGATAGATGCCGGTACGCCAATCGCGCCCATAGCCTGCACTGGCCCGGTAATCCATGTCCAAAACGGTGAAGCCCTTGTCCGTAAGTAAATTGTGAAACATGTATTCACGGAAGTAACTGCTCCACCATCGATGTGCGTTTTGCAGATAGCCGGCACCGTGAACAAAAATGACGGCGGCACCGTTGCTCTTTTCTGGTTTGAAGAGCCGGGTGTAAACATCGGCGCCATCACGCGCCTTGAAAGTGAGCACTTCCGGGTCCCGCCATGGATAGGACTTGAATTCCTCGGTTAAGGATTTCGTGATTGGTTGTGGATTTGCACCAGCTTTATTCTCCTGGATGAAAAGTTCCCAGGGCCTATTGCTATGAGAATAACGATCGACGATCCATTTTTCATCGGGCGACAAGGACACCTCGTGGGCTCCGCTGAAGGATGTCAGTTTCTCCGCCTTACCGCCTGCGACAGAGAGCCTGTATAATTGTTTTTCACCAGGATGTGTTTCATTGGTGGAAATGTAGAAGGATTTCCTGTCGCGTGAAGGGTAGACAGTCTGCACTTCATACTTGCCGGCGGTCAATGCCTTTTTGTTTTTGGTGATAACGTCAAGAACATACAAGTGAGAATATCTCGACTCTTCGGATTGAAACCAGATGGTCTTGTTGTCTCCAAGCCAGCCGA
>JBGPGZ010000512.1:0-3312 GCA_041484175.1 Cyclobacteriaceae bacterium
CTTTTCGCAAAGCTCTTTCGCAGCCCATCCCCCGCTAATTCCCGAGCCTACGACGATAGCATCAAATACATTCTCAGCCATGATTCTTTTATATTTATTGAGTCTAAATGTATGGTCTCCCGCACTAACTTCCAAGAGCGAATTTAACAAAACTAGTCTGCATTTTCACGCCATATTGAATTGCGACCGGTACGTATTGGTGAGTTGCCAGTTGCGAGTTTAGAGGCTGTCGCATCAGTCAAATTACCAAACATCATTAAAATCAACCGGACCTTTGACGAAATGGCACAATGCTTCAACTCAGTTTGTCTTTAGCCCGGTTGTTTGTTTATTTGCACCTGTCAAATCTTTACTCCTTTCCCTCCCTTTTATGATGACGAAGTTTGTGATATTTTTTTTGATGCTGACCTGGGTTAACGCGAGGGCGCAAGAAGCAAGTTCAATTTCCGGAAAAATAACGGATGCCGGCGGGCATCCCATTGCGGGCGTCTCCATCCATATGTTAAATACAAACCTGGCCACGGCCACCCGTGAAGATGGAACATTTGTGTTGAGCAACCTGCGCACGGGAAACTACACCCTTGAAATAACGGCTCTTGGGTTTGCGAGCGCCAGAAAAGATGTTGTAATCGGGACAACCAATCCGGATGCAATAACGGTTTCATTGTCGGAGACCTCCATTCAGCTGGATGCCATCGTGGTAACGGCCCAAAAGAAGGAGGAAGAACTGCAAACCATACCGTCCAGCATCAGTGCACTTTCATCGCGCCAGGTCCAACAATACCGGTTGTGGAACAGCAAAGATCTTACCGCCATTGTTCCGAATTTATATTCTGCTGATCCAGGCGACGGCCGGAATGTCACATCGCTGCGGGGAATCACATCAACCTCCTATGACCCGGCTGTAGCAACCTATATGGATGGCGTCAATCAATTTGGATTGGATACCTACATTGCCCAGTTATTTGACATAGAGCGTATTGAAGTATTGCGCGGACCCCAGGGAACATTATATGGACGTAATGCCATGGGTGGGGTCATAAACATCATCACCCAGCAGCCAACGAATATCACAAAAGGATTTATGGAAGCAAGTGCCGGAAATTACGGACAACAGCGATATGGTTTTGGCGTTCGAACTCCGATGATCAAAGACAAGCTTTTCTTCGGGCTTGCCGGTGTTTATGATCAGACCAATGGATTTTATACAAATCAATTTGACAATTCACATTTTGATAAAAAGCACAGCATTACCGGAAATTACTATCTAAAATATATTGCCGGTACACGGTGGGTTGTTACACTCAACCTGAAACATAATAATAACCGGAATCATGGTGCGTTTCCTTTGGCGGGAACCCTTGCCGACGCCCTGGCTCAGCCGTTCAAGGTTAATCAAAATGCGCCGGCCAAAATGATCGACAATATTTTTAACAGTTCGCTCACGGCCAATTACGCGGGCTCCAGAATGAATTTCAGTTCGCAAACTTCCTATCAGTCCAATTACCGGTACTATGAGAATCCCCTCGATGGCGACTTCTCCCCGATCGATGGTGTGACGATTATCAACAATTATGGCAATAAATGGAATAAGGTCGAAGTGCTTACGCAGGAGTTCAGGCTCTCTTCACCTGCCAGTACAAGCCTTCCGCTGCAGTGGACCCTTGGGACGTATTTGTATTCTCAGCACAACCCGGTGAAGTTAGCCACCCGGTTTGGTAAAGACGCCGCCTTTCTGGGGGTTGGTGATTCCTTGTTCTCTGTTATTAACACAACTACCGGAAAGAATATCGGGGCCGCATTGTTTGGTCAGGCCTCCTATGCTATAGGAAAGTTGGATCTTACGGCGGGATTGCGTTATGATTATGAGCATAAGAGGCAACAGGTGTTGGGCGAATATCAGCATGATCCGGACCCAAAACCCATCTTCGCCATTCGCCCGGATACCTTCGCCACCGTTTCCTATGGCGCCATTTCACCAAAGCTTACCGTCGCCTATCGCCTGTCGGTCAACAATATTGTATTTGGTACCTATAGCCGCGGATTCAGAACCGGTGGGCTTACACAATTGTCCTCCGATCCGTCTCAACCGCCTTTGTACGCATACAAGCCGGAGTACAGCAACAATGTCGAAGTGGGCACTAAGAATGCTTTTTTTGACAATCGCTTTAAGATCAACGTCGCTGCCTTTTATATGGATATCATTGATGCGCAGGTACCCACGCTGATTCTACCTTCGACCATTACGGTGACAAAAAATACAGGCAAGCTCACCAGCAAAGGGCTGGAGGTTGAACTTGCTGCCATGCTGCTAAAGGGGCTTCAACTATTCTACAATGCCGGGGTGAATGATGCAACATACAAGACTTTGAAACTTGCGCAAAATGGTCAGGAAATAAACCTGGAGGGAAAACATCAGATTTATACACCTTCGATGACTTCCATGCTGGCAGCGCAATACGAATACAGCTTGGGGGACGCCCAGAAAATGAGGGTCGTGTTTCGCGGCGAATGGGTCTATCTCGGCGATCACTATTTTGACCTGGGCAACACCATCAGGCAACCCGGTTACAGCTTACTCAACACGCGCTTTGGGTTCGCCTTCAGAAATGTTGATATTATGTTTTGGGGCAGAAACATGACGAATAAGAAATACATCTCCTACGCTTATGATTTTGGAGGCACGCACCTGGGCAATCCAAAGAACTATGGGGTTACTGTCCGGGTCAATTTCTGATGCAATGAGTTATCAATCCGCCGCGCAATCCATCCGTTTTCGCTGAATATGAGGTTTTCGTTCACTCAATTAAAATAGACAAAATCCCGGAAGACATTAGGAACCTATTTCAACCGAAATGGCTAAATTTATTGGATGAAACTGGTTCTTTTCCTCTTCATAGTAATATTCAGTATTCCGGGCAGTTTTGGTCAATCCCCAGAACTTTTGCGTCTGAAGCCCGATCAAGAGCCTTCCAATACGGTCTGGAAAAGTGGTATGTACCGGTTCCCCCAGTTCGAAAAAGGGAGAATTTATTACATCAAAGGAATTTCTTCAACCTATCGGCTGAACTATAACCTTTTCTTTGAGGAAATGGATTTCATCAACCAGAAAGGGGATACACTGACATTGAACAATAAACTGGACGTACGGTTGGTCAGTGTAGGCGGCCATGTGTTTTATAATGACCCTAAAATGGGTTACATCGAAATTGTGCTGCAGGCACCGCTTGCCCTGGGAATGAAGAAAATGTTAAAGTTAGCAAGGGAAGAAGTTGTCCTGGATAATGGTTATGGAGCATCGGCTGAGACAAC
>JBGPGZ010000513.1:0-3287 GCA_041484175.1 Cyclobacteriaceae bacterium
CGCTGCACAAGCCAATCCCGATCTGATTGACATCAACTACGGTTGCCCTGTAAAAGCGGTGGCATGCAAAGGCGCTGGGGCAGCCCTATTACAAGATATTCCAAAAATGGTGCGCATGACGGAGGAAGTCGTAAAGTGCACGACGCTTCCTGTCACGGTGAAGACCCGGCTGGGCTGGGACGACCACACAAAAAACATCGTAGAGGTCGCTGAGCGCCTTCAGGATGTAGGCATCAAAGCGCTTACCGTGCATGGCCGAACACGCGCCCAGTTGTACAAGGGCCCTGCCGACTGGACGCTGATTGGCGAGATCAAAAACAATCCGCGCATGACAATACCGATATTCGGCAACGGGGATATCGATTCGCCGCAGAAAGCATTGGAATACAAAAACAGATATGGCGTCGATGGCCTTATGGTTGGCCGTGCCGCGATCGGCTACCCCTGGATCTTTCAGGAAATCAAACATTTTCTGATGCTGGGTGCGATGGCTGCACCGCCGGATCTGGCGGAACGGGTGAGCGCCACAAGGAAGCATCTTGAATTCTCCATCCGTTGGAAAGGGGGCAAGGTCGGCATCTTTGAAATGCGAAGGCACTATGCGAGCTATTTTAAAGGATTGCCGGATTTCAGACCTTACCGTGCGCAGTTGGTGGAAGCGATGACAGCGGAGGAAATCGAACGGATTTTCCAGGAGGTGGTCGAGCGGTTTTCCGGTGAACTGGTTGTGGCCTGACTCGAGAATAGCAAGAAAACGCATTTGAAATCAGTTGCTAATTCCGTTCTTTTGGCCGCTCGTTAGTTCATGCTCAAAAACCGAAGGTTTCTTCCTGTATTCTTGCTAATCGTTTTGTCGTTGATCTGGGGAACCTCGTTTATCCTGATCAAGCAAGGCCTCAAGGTATTTTCAGCTGCTGAAGTTGGCGCACTGCGCGTTTCCGCCGCCTCGCTCTTTCTGTTGCCTATCGCCTTGATGCGATTGAAAGAGCTAAGACAAATCCACTTCGGGAAACTCTTGCTTGCCGGATTGATGGGCATTTTTTTCCCCGCGTTTCTTTTTGCCGTAGCACAAACCCAACTGAGTAGTTCCCTGGCGGGCATTCTCAACACGCTTTCACCGGTTTGGACAGTGATCATGGGAGCGCTATTCTTTCAACAGCGGTTCCGGGCAATTGCCATTGTTGGAATCATCATCAGTTTTGGAGGCACCGTGCTGTTGACGCTTTCCCGTTCGGGTGGATCCATTATTGGTTTCAACCCCTACGCTTTATTAATCGTGCTCGCATGTGCCCTTTATGGAACTAACCTGAATTGGGTGAAGTTCAAACTTGCCGATTTAGGGTCCCTGACCATTACCAGCATGGCGCTGGCCCTGATTGGACCGCTGGGCATTGTTTTTTTATTTGGCTTTACCGATTTCACGCATACAATGGCTGTTGCCGATGGCGCCTGGAGGGCATTCGGTTTTATTGCGCTCCTTGCTTTTATGAGCACCGTAGTGGCAACACTATTATTCATCAAACTTGTCAAAATCTCCACACCGCTCTTTGCCAGCTCGGTTACGTATCTGATGCCCATCGTGTCTGTGATGTGGGGAGTCCTGGATCAGGAACAATTATTCCTTGGGCATTTTGTTGGCATGGCGTGCATTCTCGCCGGGGTTTATCTCACCAATAGGAATCCGGATTTCCGGGATTAAAGGATTAGCAGGATGTTTGCATTAATTCCATTCATCCTAAATCCTATAAATCCTAATCATTTTCCTATGTATCTTGAATCAGGATTCCCAGATTTATTGAATTAATCCTAAAATCCTGATCAAAATGAGAACAAAACTTGCTATGATTATTGTTGGCTTGGCTACCCTACTGGTATGGAATTGCAAAATGAGCGAGACTGCAGAAAAGCCGCCCAAACAATATTCCATTCAACAATTTATGGACATTGTCCAAATCAACGGAGGGTCCTTCTCACCGGATGACAGCAAAATCCTTGTCAGCAGTAAGGCTACCGGAATTTTCAATGCCGTCGAAATCGACATAAGAACAGCAGAACAAAAGCCCCTCACCAGCTCTGCCGATAATGCGATCTTTGCAAACGGTTATTTTCCCAAAGATGACCGTATTTTGTACAGCAGTGATAAGGGCGGCAATGAGATTACACATCTCTATGTTCGTAATGCCGAGGGTGCCGTCACCGACCTGATTCAGGACACAACGGCCAAGGCGCAGTTTTTTGGCTGGAGTTACGATCAAAAACTGATGTATTATGCTTCCAATGGCCGGGACAAACGCTTCTTCGATCTGTACAAGGTACAACTGGAAGGGGGACAAAAAGAAGGTAAGATTTACCCCACTTCGCTGACTTATAAAAATGAAAAGGGACTGGATCCGGCTGTCATCTCCAACGATGACCGCTACGTCGCATTGACCCAGCCGATTACAACCAACAATTCGAACATGTATTTGCTGGACACGCAGACCGGGAAACAGAAATTGTTGTCCGAACACACCGGTGATGTTCAGTACAATCCCCAATATTTCAGCCTTGACGGAAAAAAGCTTTATTACCTGACAGACGAAGGGAGCGAATTCAGTTACCTGGCCGGTTATGATATTGCCTCCGGGGAAAAGAAAAAAGTGGAGGAGGCTCCTTGGGACATCGCCTATGCAGCCTTATCGAGAAACGGGAGGTACCGTGTGGTCTCGGTCAACAATGATGCCCGGACCGAAATCAAAATTTATGATGAGTCGAACGGAGGTAAAAGAGTCGAAGTTACCGGTTTACCAGCGGGTGACATTACCGGGGTTAATATTTCGGATAGTGAGAAGTTGATGTCATTTTATGTGAGCAGTTCAAAGTCCCCAAGCAATCTTTTTGTTTACAATTTTGAGACGAAGGAGGTAAAGCAGCTTACCAACACCATGACCAAAGTGATTGACCCGAATGACCTGGTTGCAGGGGAGGTCGTACGGTATAAGTCGTTTGACGGGATGGAGATTCCGGCGTTGCTGTACAAGCCAAAAGGAATTCGGGAAGGCGAAAAAGTACCCGTGCTACTATGGATCCATGGAGGACCCGGCGGACAAACCCGGTTGAATTATTCAGCTTCATTGCAACACCTCGTCAATCATGGCTATGCCATCCTGGCCGTAAACAACCGGGGAAGTTCCGGCTATGGCAAAACGTTTTATGCGGCGGATGATCGCAAGCACGGCAACGAAGATTTGAAGGATTGCATCGAGGCCAAAAAATACCTGGCAACGCTACCCTACATTGACACCGAC
>JBGPGZ010000514.1:0-3282 GCA_041484175.1 Cyclobacteriaceae bacterium
CCCTGATGATGGGCACGCGCTGCCACTCCATGGCGATGTATGTCGTATTGGAAAATTATCTCGGAATGGTTTGTGATTATCCCTCCGCCTATGAAGGTCAGCCCGGATTTGAGTTTATAAAAATGGTGCCGACCGTCTGGGATGAGACAAGAGTACTCGATGCCCAGGTGGGAGAATATATTGTCATTGCCCGAAGAAAAAATGCGGATTGGTATGTCGGCGCCATTACCAATCACGAACGAAGACAATTGACGGTCTCTTTAAGTTTTCTCGGAAATGGAAAATATGAAGCGGAATTTTACAAAGACGCACCCGATACCGGAGAAAATCCAAATCATCTTATCAAAGAAACCCATCAGGTAGAAATGGCAGAAAGTCTTTCACTGTCGCTCGCTCCCGGCGGAGGCGCCGCGTTGATCTTGAAACGGAAATAGGCGTCTAATCGTTTGAACCTTTATCCGATATTCTTCGTGTCCTTTGTGCATCCTTCGTGTCCTTTGTGGTCCTGCATTATGCCACGGGACGAGCCCGCATTGTTTAGCAGGCTAACCTTAAAATCCGGGTTATTCAGAACAACAATATCACCAACATCTCCCAGCACCTCGTCGATCAGACCAAATGCCTTTGCCTCCATGGCATCCATAAACCGGTCGCGGAGAAAGTGAGCTTCAATTTCTTTCCACGTGTGCCCCGAATGTTTGCCAATCAAATGAAACAGCTGAGCCTGGATCCGCTCCTGTTCCCTGGCTGCAATGCGGACATCTTCGGTGTATCCTTGCGCTCCTCCTCCGGTCGGGTGCATGTGGATGGTGGTATGCGGCAAGGCATAGCGTTTGCCTTTTCTTCCCGCGGCAAGCAAGGCCGTGCCCATGCTGGCCGAAACTCCAACGGCAACTGTTGAAACCGGGGCTTTGACCATTTGCATGGCATCATAAATCGCCAGCCCGGCATAAACACTGCCGCCCGGACTATTGATATAGAGGCTGATTTCTTTCTTTTGATCAAGGCTGTTTAGGTACAGCAATTGTGCAACGATCACGTTGGCTACCGCATCGTCGATTTTAGTACCTAGAAAGACGATCCTTTCTTTGAGCAATAGGCTGTAAATATCATAGGCCCGCTCGCCACGCCCGTCGTAGTCAATGACCATCGGGATGATGCTGGAGTTTAGAATCATTGGTTGTGGTAATAAGTGGCCGGTATTCGGTAGGTCTGTATTCGGTAGGTCGGTGTTCTGTACTCCAGAATCGGTGATCGGTGATCAAGCATGAAACAAGCGAAGGACATTTTGCTGAAAGGCAATTCGTTCCGGATCCCTGAAGATTCTTTGATGAACTGCTTCGATCTCCGATTTAAGTTTCCTGTGCGCATACATCTTTATCAGTGAATAGACTTTTTGCTGAAATCCCACCTGGAGACGAAGTAAAGGTTCGACAGCCAACCGCGCATAGAAGGCTGCTGCCTCTTTGGGTTTTAGTCCTCCATGAAGATGCAATTCAATCAGTTGTATGTCATTCAACGAAGTCTTCATAAGCGATGGATCTCTTTTTGATTTCGTCTCTTACTTTTTCAAGGCATTTGTATTTCTGTACGGTCGCTGAGTGTACATTCCCGTAACCAAATTCGGATGCGATTTGATTCATGGGCAGCTTATCGTAATAGAACGCGCGCAGCATCTCGAGACACCTTTTCCCGGTTCGTTCCAAAAATTCAATCAGCCGTCCGGCCGCCAGGGATGGAGTCGAAAGATCGGGCAACAAAAGAGCCGATTCAAAATCATCAAGGGAAACATGGACGCGGTCGTGATGGTAGGTTCTGATCCATAAATGTTTTGCGATACCAAGAATGTACCGCTCCTCCGATGAACGGACCTCCAAGGCCTGGCCGGCGATTTTTTCATAGAGGATCACGAGCGCGTCCTGAAAGATATCTTTTGCATCCTGGAAAGTGCCACGCCGATGGCTTACAAATTTTGCCACCAGGGGAAACACCCTTTCATACAATTCCTCAAAAAGTCCTTCCCTCCCGTTGGAATTCAGGATGGGCGTTTCCACTTGAGTTGCCACCATATCATTGGTTTCTATCAGCGAATTGAGCAGATTCTATGGATAAGTGCAAATAATCGAAAAGATATCACCGGCTAAGGCGCAAAAAACTCTTGCTTCGCAGCGATTACCCTATCCCCACCCGAAAAACCCAGGGGGAGGAACTATACTGCGAGTTGCCGTTTGAATAGACCTTGCAAATAAGAGAAACGTTGATATTGAGGGCAGAAGAAAAAGGAATGGTGCAGTCACCCCCCACCAGCAGGTTGTGCTGGTTAAACAGACTCCCCTCCGTGCTGATCGTGTACGGATTCATCAGATCCTCCCTTTGCAAATAGAAATTCTGTCTTAGGAATTCGGCTTTGCAATAGGCCGCCAGAACCGGAGTTGCTCCTACTTTCCTGACATTGCCCTTTACCTTAACCGTTCCAGCATCAATGTAGAACTCCTTCACAACTGGATCCCCCGGCAATGGGTAAATATGAACCAGGGTAAATTTATTTTTTGAGTGTCCGCTGATCTCTTCAACGTGGTCTTTTTGCAATCCGTTTGTTTTTGGCACCCATAAACGAAAGTCTTCCATTTGCCTGGCGCCTGCTTGAATGGTCGCGAAAGAAGATAAATCTGATTTCGATAACCATTGAAGATTATTATTCTGAAGCTGCGGAGTTTTGAAATATTTCTGACTGAATCTAATGAAAAGACTGTCAATCGTATGCGATCTTTTGATAGCCACCGGTCCAGGATTCTGCTGAGAATAGCTTTCTATAATGCCAAGAGACAGGAAAATAAAAAAGAAAAGAGAGAAGAACTTGCGAATCGGGTACACTGTATTTTTAAATCGCTGCAAAAGTCGTTTTCTTGCGAGAGGCGTGAAGATCAGAATGCACGAATTACTTACCGATGTATGATATTGTGTTTTTTCTCTCCAAGCCTCATGAGAGAACTTTCTCCATCCCATTCTAAGATGTCTGGTCCGCCTAACAAGCCACGTCAGAAAACGCAGAGCAACGCAGTTGCGCAGAATCAGCCGCTCGCCAAATTAGCAGTTCAACTTGAGTTTTGGTTAACACACAAGTGCTTCTGTATTTTGCTTGGTCCCTTCGCCTACGTTCAAGCCGTTCTAGTTTCCTTGAGACGTAAGTCCCATTCTTGCTGAATGACAGGAAGAAACATTCGCAATAGCGGTTCTTTGATACAAGTGTTCTTATTGATGAAACTTCCTCGATGCTTGAAG
>JBGPGZ010000515.1:0-3253 GCA_041484175.1 Cyclobacteriaceae bacterium
ATCCAGCTTGTCCTTGTTGACGTCACCGATTACCAGCCTGGGACCTTCGGTTGAAAGCATTCTGGTCAAAAGGATTTCCTGATCAAAATCATTGTAAGTATTTTCGTGATGTGTGGCATCCCCCCGAATGACCTTTTTGCTTATTTCTTCAAATTCAGGAGCATCCCGCTTTTCAGAAGTATTTTTGACATCCGAAGCATTCGCATGATCCAGTACGAGGGTTTGATCCGGCTTCAAATGTGAAATCACTTGTTCTTTCCGATCCGGCCAACTCACCCTGAGTTCATCAATCGATGCTGCCTTTCCCAACCCAAACAAGAGGCAAGGCTCAATGCTGCTCTCAAATCCCCTTGTATTAAAATTTTGCAGAGTCCTGATTTCTCCCTTTGTCCTGATTGTAACCTGAGCACCAATTCCAAAGAGATTTTGTGCATAGCCCTTCAATTTAACTTTCAGAAAATGGTTGTCGAGTTTCGAGTTGGTTTCATTCCTGTATACAAAACAGGGTGCGTTGATGTTGTTCACTACCAGGTCAAGATCACCGTCATTGTCCAGATCACCGTAAGCAGACCCATTGCTAAAAGAAGGCTGCGAGAGCCCCAATGCATCCGCCCTGTCGAGGAACATCAACTTTCCTGTATTTTGAAAAGCGTAATTCGCAAGCGGTTTTGATGGGATCAAGGCAATGAAGTCCCGGTAATCAAACTTGCCTTTCCTGGCAATAATTTCATTCCGCTTTTCTTTGTCGGCAATGAATTCGCGGAAATCCATTGACATAATATCTTTTTGAATTCCGTTGCTTACGAATATGTCCTGGCTCCCGTCATTCTCAAAATCAAAAATAAGTGCCCCCCAACTCCAATCGGTTGCCGCTACGCCCGAGTAGAGCGCAATTTCCCCGAAGTGGCCTGTTCCGTCATTCAGGTGAAGGCAATTTTGAATCATCTGATAGTGGAAATTCGCGCGATACTTTGTGTCTTCCAGGTGATAAGGGTCAAACGCGATGGTGGTTTTCAGCCGGTAGTTATCGGCTGGTAACATATCGGTGGTGAAGATTTCGGGGCTTCCGTCGTTATTAAGATCCGCAATATCGGCGCCCATGCTGGAGACAGAACAATAGTTAATGCGGCTGCTTAATTCTTCGGAAAACCGGCCATTGCCCTGGTTGATGTATAAATAATCCCTTTCCCAAAAATCGTTGCTAATGTAGATGTCCGGCAATCGGTCGTTGTTCACGTCACTCACCGCTACACCCAGCCCAAATCCGATTTCACTACTGTAAATCCCGGCCTCTTGTGTCACATCGCGAAATACACCTCCGTCATTTCTCATCAATTTGTCTCCTCCGTGGGAAGGTACTTCCCGTGCCTTCTTATAAAGCTCGATTTTAGCCGGGTCTTTAAAGCTGTTATTCAATATGTAGCAATCAAGATCTCCGTCAAGGTCATAGTCAAAAAAGGCGGCGTGGGTGGTGTATCCTTCATTGTTCAAGTTGTATTCTTTGGCTTTTTCGGAAAAGGTGAGATTTCCATTATTAATAAATAATTCATTTTCCTTGTTGGCGCCTTCCACATCCCCCGAATTACAAACATAGATATCCAGGAACCCGTCGCCATTGACATCGGCCATCGTTACTCCTGTGCACCACGGTTTAGTGCCGGCAACGCCCGCTCTTGCAGTGATATCTTCAAAGACGAAATTCCCTTTGTTTAGAAAAAGTTTGTTCCTGTTCTGGTTGGAGGTAAAATAAAGATCGGCCTGCGAATCATTGTTGATGTCGCCGATAGCCACTCCTCCCCCATTGTAAAAATTCCGGTAGGTTAGAATATTGAATTTCTCTCCATCGACCACCTCATTAATGAAATCAATTCCGGTTTCCTTCGATGCAAGTAGCTGAAAAAGGGGCGTATGATCAGAGGCCGCCTTGACCGTTGAATCCTCGGCCGGCGCTTTCCTATTACAACTAAATAGACTCACAGAAATGAGAACGGTAGCGCAAAAGAACCTCATTCGATTAATCATTACCTGGTAAAACCTCCTTGCAACTTTAATTTTACACTTTTTTAGCGATTAAAATAAGTGCCGGGTAAAAATGCTGAATAAGCATCCGCTGCATTTATCAGGACTGCATCTCAAAAGCCCGCTGCGGCAAGGTCCGCTTTTTTTCTAAGTGGTCAGGACACAAGAAAGTCCTTGAGACCAGGCCTACCACCGCCACCCCCCATGAATCCGGGAGCGAGAAGACCGGCAATCAGTGTTTTTATGCCAAAGGCTAAAAAATTTCATACTCAGCGAAAGAAATCCCCCAGAAATAGTTATTTTCGATACGGTATCAAAAGTGTGTCATCCAAGGCATAATTTTTCGAACTTATGACGGAAAACACCAAAAAGAACCTTTCAAGCGGGTAATTGTAACCCGGAGCGGATTTTCAAAGGCAGATTTTATCCAAAATTTTGCTAACGCTAGCCAATATCTGCCCAAAAATATCCACCAAAAGTAGTTAGACGCGATTGTGGGCTATTAAATCCCCTTTCTTCAACCTATAAACCAAGATGCTATGTAGAAAAACCACATGAAGCACTCGCCCTGGTAAAAGTTACCGTGTGCGGCTTTCGGAGGCAACATTTGTCCAAAAGAATTTCATAAAACCCAAACCCAATTATTTATGAAACAACCTTTCCTTATTTTGAAAGTAATGGTGTTTTTTGTTTTGGCGAGCACAGCAGCTTTAGCCCAGCAAAGAACTGTTTCAGGTACTATTAAGGACTCGAAAGGCACTGGATTGCCCGGGGTCAACATAATAGTAAAAGGTACCTCGTCGGGAACCGTTTCCGATGCAAGTGGTCTGTATAATCTCTCGGTGCCGGAGAAATCCAATATCCTTGTTTTTTCTTTTATTGGTTATGCCACGAGGGAAGTTGAAATTGGAAACCAAACCACCGTAGACGTTTCCCTGAATGAGGATGTAAAGGAACTCAGCGAAGTTGTTGTAACCGCTCTTGGTATTGAGCGGAATACAAAAGCTTTGCAATACTCAGTAACGAAGGTCGGCGGAGACAACTTCACCCAGGCCCGTGAAAATAGCATCGCCAATGCCCTGGAGGGAAGAATTGCAGGTGTTAACGTAACCAAAATTGCATCAGGACCTGCCGGCTCCTCGCGTGTTATTATCCGTGGTAACAAGTCTCTTCAAGGCAACAATCAGCCCCTTTATGTTGTAGATGGTATTCCAATGGACAATAGCCAGTATGG
>JBGPGZ010000516.1:0-3232 GCA_041484175.1 Cyclobacteriaceae bacterium
CGATCGGGTTGAGGATCATGCCGCCGCGCAAATTCAAGAGCGGATGGAACTCAAAATCCAATGCGGCAAATTCTATTGCTATTTCTTTTGCCCCGTCTTCAAACTCCACTTCACTCAGAAATTTGATGCGCCTGGATATCGTGGATGCAAAGAATAAAGTCATTCTCCTGAATTGAAATTGGTGTCCATCAGAAACGCCGTCGGTACCGAGATGCTGCCAGTTGGCCTCCACATATCCGCCCAATGAAACAGGCAATTTGCCTGCGCGAAGAAAGGGCCTGTTGTAAATAGCATCCATGTTCATGGTCCGGATTACGGTGTCTTTTGGTATTCGCTTGAACAAGGTACTGTCGACCTGGCCAAAGGAATCCGCAAATAGCGCAGCGATTGTCAACAGCGTGAGGAGGATCTTGATTTTCATCTTAAAGAGATTTTTAGCTTTGCATCAGCAACGATTACGGCAAAGGTTCGCAGGGGGTTTGAAGCCGGTCCGTTTTCGACACCACCCTGGTTGTTGAATTCGCTTCCATGCGCTGGGCAGTGCAGCTTATCGCCAAATGCCTGAAGCTCGGTTCCCTGGTGCGTGCAGCGCATCCACAAGGCTTTGTATTGGGTATCGCTAAACCGGTAGATGCAGACCGGATACTGTAACTTATCATTCTGAACGACGACGTATTTTCTGAATTGGATCCGGTCTTTCTTCAAGAATTCAAATTCACTAACCTGCAAAATGAGATCGGAGCCCTCGATGTTTGCTGTTATCATTTTAGTGCCGGCACACCCTTGAAGAAGTACGCTCATGGTGCTTCCCCCGGCGCAAGCCACACAGCACGTTTTGATAAATTCTTTTCTGTTCACGTCAGAGCGATTTTAAAAATTTGATCAGCGCGTCTTTCTCGGATTGAGAAAGGCCGTTGAAATTGGCCTTGCTGGCGGCGGCTTCGCCTCCATGAAATTGAATAGCGCCTTCGATGCTGGTTGCTCTCCCGTCATGAAGCAAAAAATATTGCCCTCCCTGTGACTTGGGGGCAAGTCCCAGGCCCCAAAGCGGGGGCGTTCTCCACTCGTAAGTCTCTGCGCTGCCTTCGGTGTAACCGTCATCAAGGCCTGGCCCCATATCGTGCAGCAGCAGATCGGTGTACGGGCCAAACTCTTTTCGGGATAGCGCGTCAACGGGTGAGTATCCTGCAGTCAGCGACGGGCGATGACAATTTCCGCAACCAATCGCAAGGAACCCCTGTTTTCCCTGTTGAATAGTCGGATCGTTTTGATTTCGTTGAACAGGAACTTTTAGTGTCTGTAAATAGAACACGACGTCATTGACCGTTTGTGTCGAGATCTCGGGGTCAACGAGCAATCCGGAATAGGTATCCTTTGGTTCAAATACCGATGTTATCCCGATGTCCTGGTTGTAGGCATTCACGGTTTGATGAAGAAGGCTATAGGCGCCGGCCTTCTTCCCGAAACGACAAATGTATTTTTGTCCAAGGGGAATGGCGTTTGAAAAAGGGATGATGTAGGATGGAAGATAATTGTAATTGGGTACTCCGGAAATGCCATCCTGGTCGGAGTCGTTCGGATCAGCCATGGCAAGAATGACGGAATCAGGAACCAATTCTAAGAAACCCAAACCTGTATTGCCGGGGGGCATCAATTTTGTGTAAGTAGCTCCTGCTGGAATCTGCTCAGGCAAGAAACCGGGCAGGGCGCGGTTTTGTAATTGCGGACCGCCCCGGTCAAGAAAATGATTGCCCGTGTTGTCCGTTTGCCCAAATCGGGTAAGAGTCGTAAACGGATGCCCTTTTCCATCGCCTGCATGGCAACTCCCGCAACTGTTGGCGACAAAGATAGGACCGAGGCCCGTTAACGAAGTGAACACCTGGCCGGTAAATGCAGCATCTCCCTGTGCATGTCGGAAGGCCTCTGCAGCGGTGAGTCCCACCACCGGTCCGTCGAGCACTTCTTCACCGGCGGGCAGGGACGGTTCGAATTGAGAGCAGGCTTGTGCGAGACAAACCCATAGGGCGAGCCCGGGGAGCCCTTTGCATACACGCTTCATGATACTCCTTTATTTGAACCATAAAAGTATAAAGTTAGAACAATCTAACAAATAGATTAGTCTAATATTTTATTACATTTAATGGATGATTTCACTGACGGAGGAAAACTACCTGAAGGCGTTATTCAATCTTTCGAATAAATCGGGAGAAGTGAATGTGAATGAACTCTCGAAGTGGTTGCAGATAAAAATGCCGACGGTCACCAGCATGATGAAGAAATTGGCAAGAAAGAAACTGGTGCATTACGAAAGCTACAAGCCGCTGAGGCTGACGGAAAGGGGAAAAAAGGAGGCGGGTCTGATCATCCGCAAACACCGGTTGACGGAAATGTTCCTCGTTGAAAAAATGGGATTCCGCTGGGAAAATGTGCACGAAATTGCTGAACAGATGGAACATGTTCATTCCCCTGATTTTTTTGAAAAAATGGATGAATTGCTGGGCTTTCCCAAGATTGATCCCCATGGGTCGCCCATACCAGACCGGAATGGGAAAATGGTATGGAGAGAATACAACAAACTTAGCGATTGCAAAATGGGGGAGACCGTGCGACTGTCGGCCGTCATCAACACGTCGGCGGAATTTTTGAAATTTCTGAATAATCGCGAGATGCGACTAGGGTTGAAAATAAAAATCAAGTCGGTGGAGCCATTTGACAAAACGATGATTGTCAGTTATGGAAAAAAAACCTCCGAATCCTTAAGCCACACCGTTTGTGAAAGGCTGCTGGTGGAAAAGGGATCAGGATAATACGAGGTAGGAGGTACGAGGTACGAGGTTGGAGGTACGAGGTATTAAAGGGGGATGGATTATTAGTCTCTGTACAGGACTGCCTTCACGGCCTTTACTGTTTTGGATACATTGGGAAGGATGACATCGATCAACGTGGGGGCATAGGGCAGGGGTACATCGAGGCTGTTGACGCGGTGGATGGGTGCATCCAGATAATCGAACGCATGTTTTTGGATATGATAGGTGATCTCAGAAGAGATCGCCGCCAACGGCCATGCTTCCTCCACGATCACAAGTCGGTTGGTTTTCTTTACCGACGTTACGACGGCGGCATAGTCGATGGGGCGAACGGAGCGAAGATCGATTACCTCCGCTGAAATATTTTCTTTTTCCAGTTCGACGGCAGCGGCCATAGCGACTTTTAATATTTTTCCAAAAGTCAC
>JBGPGZ010000517.1:0-3230 GCA_041484175.1 Cyclobacteriaceae bacterium
AAGGTTTCCCGCGGATATCATTTGGATTGATAATTTAGCAATGCTTTCTGTTACTGGCAGTGACACCGTTATGAAATCTCAACGATCAATTTGGTACACGCTAAGGCCATGAATATTGCGAGGGTGGTCTAGGCCTGCATTAAGTGTGTGCCCTGTGGCGCGAAGGATAGATAGCAGCCCCGACCTGGTTTGTAGGCGCGCCTTTAGACCATTCCGAATGCAGTCTGCTGCCGGCAGCAGACTGCATTCGGAAAAGGAGATATGGCCGCCCCGACTGGTCGGGGCGGATTTATTCGCGGTAGAGTCCGGGTCGCACCGGCTTGCAGGTGCGCACCGGACTCTACCGCCTCAACAGCGCACCTACACAAGTAATGGTGTGCAGTCAATAGACATTTGCGCGGAAGGGCACGCACGATATGAGGAAGAGAACCGCTCTGATAAATTAAATAGGTATGAAAAAATTGTACGGCACAGGCGTTGCATTAGTCACACCGTTTGACAAGGACGGTGCCATCGATTTTAATGGATTGAAAAAAGTACTGGGCCATACCGCCAAAGGCGTCGACTATTATGTGGTCATGGGCACCACCGGCGAATCCGCCACCATTTCCCGGGATGAAAAGAAAAAAGTGCTCGCCTTTGTCAGGGCCAACAACCCGAAAAAACTTCCCATCGTCTTTGGCATCGGCGGCTACGATACGCGCGAAGTACTCGATACCATCGCACATACAAACTTCCGTGGCGTAAGCGCCATCCTATCAGTGAGTCCGTATTACAGCAGACCTTCGCAGGAAGGAATATACCAGCACTTCAAGGCCATCGCAAAGGCATGCCCGGTACCCGTGATCCTCTACAATGTTCCCGGCAGGACTTCGTCCAACCTGACGGCAGAGACAACCCTCCGGCTGGCCCAGCTGAGGAACATCAATGGCATTAAAGAGGCGTCGGGAAACCTGGAACAATGCATGAAGATCGCCCATCGAAAACCAAAGGGCTTTATGTTGATCTCTGGCGACGATTTGCTGGCAATACCGCTCTACGCCATCGGGGCCGTCGGTCTGATATCGGTCCTTGCCAATGCATTCCCGGAGGTGTTTAAGAAAATAAAGGAACATGCTCTTGCCGGCAATTATGAAAAAGCATGTGCAGAGCAATTCAAAATTCTGGAAATCAACGGCCCGATGTATGAGGAAGGAAATCCCGTTGGCGTGAAACAAGTGCTGGCAGAAATGGACATCTGTACAAACCAGGTAAGGTTGCCATTGGCGCCCGCATCGTCGGTATTGAAAACAAAAATCAGACGGATATTAGACCGGATGTGACCGCAGGTAAAAAAAAAGGGGCGACCGCCCCCTTTGATTTTTTTTTGTATGATCTCTTATTTCTCCTTGTTTTTCAATTCCTGAACCTCAGCCCTGATAGCCTGAGCGATGTTTTTAAGGTCTTGCATTCCTTTTCTAACGCGGGTTCCAGCGGCGCTGTTGCCCTTATTGTAAAATTTGTCAGCATCCCCTTCTATGGATGCAATCAGGCTTTTAAGTTCTTCGAATTTTTTCATTGGTATATGGTTTTTATGGATCTAACAAAGTTGTTCTTTGTGCTAAATTAAAGAAAATGGTAGAAAAACAAGCCAAATAGCGGTTTTTTTTAGACCCCCTTGGTCACCGATACCAGCTCTTCCTTGCGATAAAAACCATTGTCAAGCTTCTCCTTAAGGGCCGAAAATGCGGTCAACGTCCTCTCTACATCCGCGAGGGAGTGGGCCGCTGTCGGAATGATGCGGAACATGATAATGTCCTTAGGCACAACAGGATAGATCACCACCGAGCAGAAAAGATGGTAATTCTCCCGCAAGTCCATAGCCATGTTGGCAGCCTCCCCAACACCACCTTTGAAAAGTACCGGGGTCACCGGCGACTGAGTAGCTCCTAAAAAAAAGCCACGCTCGCGCAAGCCACTTTGCATGGCCCTGACGATCTTCCAAAGATTGGCTTTCAGCTCCGGCTTTGTCTTCAGCAATTCAAGCCTCTTCATCCCCCCAAGCACCAGCGGGAAAGGCAGGCTCTTGGCAAAAATCTGAGAGCGTGTACTGTAACGCAAAAATTTTAAGATGTGACGGTCGCCGGCAACAAACGCCCCGATGCTGGCCATCGATTTGGCAAAGGTGGAGAAGTAAAGGTCGATCTGATCCTGGACGCCTTGCTCCTCACCTGCCCCGGCCCCCGTTTTACCCATGGTTCCAAACCCGTGAGCATCATCAACAAAAAGACGGAAATTGTATTTCTTCTTTAAAGCGACAATTCCCTTCAGGTCACCCATGTCGCCCGACATGCCGAAAACGCCTTCGGTGATCACCAGAATTCCGCCTCCCGTTTCATCGGCGATTTTGGTAGCCCGCTGAAGTTGCTTTTCCAAATTCTCCATGTTGTTGTGGGGAAACACAAAACGTTTGCCAATGTGAAGACGAACGCCATCGATAATGCACGCGTGCGATTCCGCATCATACACGATCACATCCTTTCTGTCAACAAGTGCATCGATGATGGAAACAACACCCTGGTATCCGTAATTGAGCAGCATCGCATCTTCCTTTTTCACAAACTCGGCGAGCTGGCGCTCGAACTCAAGGTGGTGCAGTGAATTTCCCGACATCATCCGGGCACCCATGGGAGCGGCCAGGCCGTATTGTGCCGTTGCCTCCAAATCCGCTTTCCTCACCTCGGGATGATTGGCCAATCCCAAATAGTTGTTCAAACTCCAATTGAGGACTTCGCGCCCCATGAACTTCATATGCGGGCCAACATCGCCCTCGAGCTTGGGGAAGAAGAAGTAATCATCGGGGAGGTGGGAATATTTGGCCAGCGGGCCAGCTTCCATGCGTAGCTTTTCAAATAGATCGACCATGTGCGTTATTTCGGTTAAAATTGCCGCAAAAATAGGAAAAATTGCCTAGGGTACATAACCCACGTGAAATCAAGGGTATGGAGAGAAATACATTTCACGCAAAGACCGCAAAAGTAAGGCCCAAAGGCCGCAAAATCCTATATTCGCTCTAACTTGGCGCTTTTTGCGCTTTTCCTTGCGGTCTTTGCGTGAACCTGAATTTAGTATGCAAATCCCCGGAGTCAATCCACTCCAGCGGTCAGACGCCTCGTTATTACATTGCGTGATATCCTTATGCCTAAAATAAATAAAATCCTTGTTGCTAACCGCGGAGAGATTGCGCTAAG
>JBGPGZ010000518.1:0-3229 GCA_041484175.1 Cyclobacteriaceae bacterium
AATCACCTTATTTTACAGGAAATTGGCCAACATTAGAAGAGAACAACTTTTCGCTTACCTCTGCCTGGGTGGGATTTGTATTATTTGGGGCACAACCTTCCTGGTGATGCGCATTGGTGTGATGCACTTTCCTCCGTTTCTTTTTGCGGGCCTTCGACAGTTCACTGCAGGCATTCTCTTGACGGGCTATTTATTATTAATTAAGAAACTTGAATTTTCTTCCTGGGCCCAGGTTGGCCGTCAGGCATTTGGAGGTTTCCTGATGCTCACCATGGGGAATGGATTGGTATCCTGGGCCGAAGTATATGTTCCAAGTGGGGTGGCCGCGATCATTTGTTCATTCATGCCCGTCTGGGTGACCTTGATCAATCTCACGATCAATCGCTCAGAACTGCCCAATGGATTGATTGTGTTGGGCGTGCTCACCGGGCTGGGCGGCATTTTCATGGTGTTTAGTGAACACCTCGCCGACTTTGTGAATTCCAACTACCAGCTTGGAATTGTGTTCATTTTTATTGCCTCGCTGACTTGGGCCGTTGGGAGCGTGATTATTAAGAGATCAAACGACCGGTCCAATCCGTTTCTCAACGCTGGTTTGCAAATGATCTTTGGGGGTCTCTGGTGCTTCATGCTGAGCGTAGTGTTTGATGACCTGAATTCCATAGACTGGTCTCCGCCTGCATTATTTTCCCTTGGTTACCTGATTCTGGTGGGCTCGGTGGCTGCGTTCGCCATGTATGTCTATGCACTAATCAAACTGCCCATCACCATCGCGTCTCTCTATTCTTATGTGAATCCGTTGGTCGCGGTGCTGCTGGGATGGATTGCGCTGGATGAAAAATTAAACCCAACGATTGGCGTCGCTATTGTTGTTACCGTGCTGGGGATTTACCTTGTTAATCGCGGCTATCAACTTAAAAGTCAACATGCCATCGAGTTTTCAAAAAATAAGACATGACTTCAATAATCTCATTTCATAAGACGGAAGAAAGACAAGATCCGATCTTCTCAATCCTGATTCCCTCGTGGAACAACCTGGACTATCTAAAGTGCTGTGTGGAGAGTATCCGCAAGAATTCAAAATATCCTCATCAGCTCATCATCCACGTCAATGAGGGCAGCGACGGCACCCTCCAGTGGGTAAGAAATCAGAAATTAAGCTATTCCCATTCATCTGAAAATGTTGGCGTGTGTTATGGATTTAATGCCCCAGCCACCCTCGCCACGAGCGATTACCTTGTATTGTGCGATGATGATTTCTATTTCGCGCCGGGATGGGATCATTATCTTTTTGAAGAAATCAAAAAATTGGATCATTGCTATTTCTGCATTACCGGCACCATGATCGAACACACGGTTTCGACCAACCGGTGCGCCATGGCTCCTCACGATTTCGGGAAAACCGTTCAATCGTTTGATGAGCAAGAATTCCTGGATACATTTCAGTCGATTCCATTTCACGATTGGACCGGTGGCAATTGGTATCCGATGGTATTGCATAAACGTATTTGGCAATTAATCGGAGGGTTGAGTGTTGAGTTTTCTCCCGGCATGGGCTCCGATCCGGATATGATGATGAAGTTATGGCATTGTGGTGTACGGTATTTCAAGGGAGTGAGCGCCTCCAGGGTTTATCATTTTGGTTCAAGGACGACAGCACGCATCAAAAGAAATAACGGGTATAATCAATTTCTTCTGAAATGGGGCTTCGCTAACTCCACTTTCTTCACCACAATCCTACACCTGGGAGATCATTTCCGGGGTTACACAAATGAACCCTCCTCCGCGCTGGAGCGGCCAGGGAAATTGTTAAAAGATAAGCTTAAAAGGGTTTTTGCGGTATTTAAGAACAACCGGATATAAAGGCTACCATCCTTTATTGATCACATCACAAATGCGAGCCACATCAGCTTCTGTCAAGTGCATGTGCATGGGCAGAACAATGTAATTTTCCTCCACCGCATCCATGTTCGGAAGATCATCCCTGCGTCCACCCAAAACGCTGTAGCGATCATTCCGATAGTGGACCTGACCCGATTCAATCTTGTGGTCACGGAGCCATTTCATAAAGTCCATTCGCTTTTCAACAATGGCGGTACATAACCATGCGGCATGCGTACGGTCCGTATGTTCCGCACCGATCAATCTGATTCCATGCACCTTTTGAAGTCCTTTTCGATAGGCCTGAAATAACTTCTGGCGGTAGGCGAGCGTGGCATCAAATTCGTGCAACGCCGCAAGGCCCATAGCCGCTGCTATGTCCGTCATCTGATACTTATAACCCACTTCCCATATATCATTTTCCCACGTACCATTCTGCTTATTTACACGGTCAATACCAAACCAACGGATGCGCTCTGCCTTTGAAACAAGGTCATGATCTCTCAGCACCAGCATGCCGCCATCTCCGGTGGTAAGAGCCTTGATGGCCTGAAACGAAAACATGGTGAATTCAGAAATAGCACCGATATTTCTTCCTTTATAAGTTGCGCCCAGGGCGTGGGCGGCATCTTCGATCACCGGAATATTGAATTCCCTTGCGATATCGCTCAATTCATCCATGTCGCACGGAAGACCTCCATAGTGAACACATACAATGGCCTTTGTTTTTTCGTTGATTAATTCACGCACATGCGGTATGCTGATGTTCAGAGTCTCCGGATCAACATCAGCAAACCGGAATTTCACCCCCATATAAAGAAAGGGGATGGTAGTGGCCGTGCAGGTGAACACTGGAGTAATTACTTCATCACCCGGCTGAAGTCCTGCAAGAATATAAGCAAGATGCAGGGCGTCTGTTCCTGACCCCACTGCCAGCGCGGAAGCATTTCCGCAAAACCTTTCGGTAAACTCCTTTTCAAATTGGGCTACCCGGGGCCCTTGTCCTATCCAGCGCGATTGCAATACTTGTGTTACGGCCGCAATAGCGGACGCGGGAACATGAGGATAAAAAAGTGGGATCCCTTCGCTCTCCGGCATCACGGGCATCTCATTCATTGGTTTCTCTTTGCGCATAGCTCCAACCCTATCCATCAATTCATCAGTTTACAGTAAACCCCGTTTTTGCTTTAAGGAAAACGAATGGCAGCGCAAGTGTAATAAAAAAACCCCGATAGCTATCGGGGTTCCTGGGTAAAATGTCAAAAATGCCTGTCACCCATCAAAGATTGGGTTGAGGTGTTGTCCTCAGATAAGGCTTAATGCGTTTATGCCCTTTCGGGAACTTGGC
>JBGPGZ010000519.1:0-3226 GCA_041484175.1 Cyclobacteriaceae bacterium
CGAGTTTGTCATTGAAGGGGTAAAAACAACGATACCCTTCCACCTCAAACTCATGGATAACCCCATCTTTAGGTCTGTAAAGTTCACGACGAAATTCCTTGAAACGTCGTTTGATTTTTCGGAGTTGAAGTAACTCCAACTCCTCTATCTATGAATTGTCATGACGGGGGCCGGGGTGAGGTCTCACGATTTCTTATCCTTCGGAGGCTCTTCCTTCTTTGGTTCCGGCGGTGTGAGCTTCGCTTTCGCCTGCTCGGCCATTTGCTTGAGTTCTTCACCGGTTTTGCCTTTCAGATAATCCGGCAGTTGCATGCCGGCCATATTGAATATTTCTTGTAACGGCGGAACGGATTTATAAAGTCCGGAAATGAAATTGGCCGTGGACGTTTTTCCATCCACGCCGGACCCACCTTCCCAAACGGTCAGCTTGTCAATCTTAATATTCTTGATGGCCTCGGTCTGCAAACGGACAAGTTCAGGCAGTTTGTCGACAATAAGCAACAGCACAGCATCGCGCGGACTATTTCCTGCCGCCTTGACGATCTGCTCAAGACCTTGCGCCTGTTTGGTGAGTACCTCTAAGAGCCCTTGAGCCTCAGCCTGTCTTCTGAATAAGATGGCGTCCGCCTCGCCCTTGGCTTTTCTCCGCGTCATTTCAGCCTCGGCCTCAGCGGTAATCTCCACTTTTTCCTTGTTGATCATGGCGGGGATCACGATGTTGGCATTTTGCGTTGCCCGATCGCGTTCGGCCCTGGCTTTTTCCGCATTTTGTTCAGCGGCATAAGCCTCTTCCAGCGCTTTGGCCGATTGAACTTTTTCCGTCGCCGTTGCCAATTTCAGTGCTTCCGCCTCACGCTGTCTTCTGGAGGCATCCGACTGGGCCACTTTTATCTTTGCCAGGTTCTCCCCTTCTACTGCTGTTGCTTCGGCGTCTGCTACTTTCACACGCTGCTGCTGCACGGCATTGGCTTGCCCAACAGAACCATCGCGGTTCTTTTCAGCCACCATTTGCTTGGCATCGTTAATGGCCTTGGCAGCCGCTTCCTTTCCCAACGCTTCAATATACCCCGACTCATCCTTGATATCAGTGACGTTTACGTTGATCAGTTTAAGACCGATTTTCTTTAACTCGGCTTCTACATTGGAAGCAACGTTCGCCAGAAATTTATCCCGATTGCTGTTGATCTCTTCGATGTCCATCATGGCCACTACCAATCTCAGCTGGCCAAAGATGATGTCTTTGGCGAGGTCATGGATGCTTTCCTTGTTCAGGCCGAGGAGGCGTTCTGCCGCATTCTCCATAATGCCCGGCTCGGTGGAAATACCTACTGTAAACCGGGATGGAACATCAACACGAATATTTTGCTTGCTCAACGCGCTGGTGAGGTTTACCTCGATGGAATTGGGCGTCAGGTCAAGAAACGCATAGTCCTGAAATACGGGCCAGACAAAAGCGGCGCCGCCGTGAATACATCGTGCGGAGCCTCCCCCAACCTTTCCATAAACAACCAACACCCGGTCCGAAGGGCACCGCTTGTATCGCCGGAGCATGGTGGTGATGATGATAAAAACAAAGACGCCAACCAGGGCCAGAATCGGTAGGGTAAACATCATGACGTTATTATTTTCCGGTTACGACAAGAATATTTTCGACGATCTTTGAAACGGTGATGATCTTTCCTGTCGGGAGATCCTGATCATCATCGGTCATGGCTTCGAGTGTGCGCAGCGCACCGCTCACTTTGATCTGCACTTTGCCCATGCTTTTGCGTTTAGCCGGTACGGTCAGGTACACTTCCCCCGACTGACCGATGGCTTTTTCAATTTTCATGGTACCATCGGCGCTCGCTTTGGACATCAGGTAATACAATCCCGCCATCAAGACCACCATTAGCAATCCCGCAAGGGCGGAGATGAACAAAGTAAGCCCCTGCGAAAAACCTGCTTCCGAGCAGGCAATTCCGGTCCAGGAAAAAATAGTAAAGAACCCAACCAGATTTTTAAGCGTAAGAAACTGAAGCGGAATACCGTGGTCCGCATCCACTTCCGCATCGCCCATGTGATCCGGGGCGTCTCCTCCTCCCAGGAAGGAGGCTATCAGTTGGAGCAAAAAGAAAACCGTAAAAGGAATGGCGATTCCCCAATAGATTTTGAGGACCAGGCCGAGACCGGCCCACCATAGACTAAAGCTTTCCATAGATCAATTTTACTCTAAAATACTTGGAAATTCATGTCCCGGGGAGAAAAAAAGTAACCATGGCGAAAATGGCATCCATGCGACGCTGGCATAATCAAAATGGCTATGGAGTTGCGGTGTTGCGGTGCGGAGATGATGTGTGGATGTGTTGGGGTGTTGGAGTCTCAAGAACTCCCAACTGGAAACTCCGCGACGAAGTGCGAAAACGAATGAAAACCTTAACTTGATGGAATTAACGCGGGTCTCTAATATGAAAATAGTTGAACGGATGGCTATCACGCTTTCAATAATTGGATTTCTCCTCAAAGTATCAATTATCACCGGGGCCAACGAAATATTAATGATAGGATTGACCTGTTTGGGATTGGTCTATCTGATTCTGAGTTTTGCTCTTTTCAACAAAATTCCAGTCATGGGAATTTTCAAGAGATCATCTTACTCTTCCACAGGCTTTGGCCGTCTGTATGGTGCAATAGGAATTGGCATAACTCTTTGGATAACTGTCACTGCTATTCTATTCAAGATTTTGAACCTGACTGGCGCAAACGAAATGTTGATTATTGGTAATACTTATCTGGCCTTGGTGCTTTTTGCTGCTCTACTTATTTTCTTTGCCAAGAATAACCGGATGGACTCTTACTATAAGAATATTTTCACCAAAGGAATTTTCGTGCTTACCATTGGAGTAGCATTGTATTTCCTTCCACCCTATACGCTCGTCAAACTTTTTCACAGAGACAATCCAAAGTATATTGAATTGTGGATAAAAACATGTGAGAACCCGAAAGATCTACAGGCATGGAAGGAATTCGAAGACTACAAGAATGGTAAGAAATAAAACTGAGCTGTTGGTATATGCTCTGGAGCATGTTCCCAGCAAATCTTGACAGCAAGATCGTACTTTATTGAGAGCCCGCTACAAGCTGGTTAGTAATTTGACGAGGTGTAAAAATCGCATTAAAGTGCTCTTACATTTCTTTGGAGTTTCTTTCGACGAGGGCGCACCTTTCGCAGCGTCCCGAGGCGGAG
>JBGPGZ010000520.1:0-3204 GCA_041484175.1 Cyclobacteriaceae bacterium
ATGTTACGATTCCACCAAAATCAAGAAGCCAGAATCAAGAATCCAGTATCCTAAATCACCTGAAACCCATGAGCATAAGGATCATCATCATCAATAATGATCGCATTATGTCCCGTCACCATCGCCCATCCTTCAATGCTTGGGATAATGGCAGGCTTTCCGGCAACGGCGGTAACTTCTTCAACTCTTCCTATAAATTTAGACCCGATGATACTTTCATGTATAAAATCCTGACCTGGTTTCAATTTTCCTTTCGCATGCCATTGTGCCAGTCGCGCTGAAGTTCCTGTCCCGCAGGGTGAACGGTCGATGGCCTTATCTCCATAAAACACTGCATTGCGCCCGGTGGATGCCGGATCTATCACGGCGCCAGTCCAAAGAATATGGCTGCAGCTGTTAATGGTCGGGTTCTCAGGGTGAACAAAAGTATATTTCTTGTTTATATTCTTTCGCAGTGCTCGACTCCAACCGATCAGTTGCTCGGCCTTGAAATGTTCCAACCCTGGGAAATTTTCCTGCACGTCGACGATCGCATAGAAATTGCCACCATAGGCAACGTCCATGTTTAATTCACCGAGGTCCGGACATCCAGCCGATATGTTTTCGGCAGCGAGGTACGATTTAACATTCCGGATTTTCACCGATTCAACTTTTTTTCCCATCATCTTATATTCGCACCGTACCAGGCCGGCAGGAACTTCGAGATTCAGGATGCCCGGCGTTTTCGGCGCGATCAGCCCCTGTTCAATAACGATGGTCACCGTGCCGATCGTTCCGTGACCGCACATGGGCAGGCACCCGCTGGTCTCAATAAAAAGGACACCCGCGTCATTCGCCGGATCGGTTGGCGCATATAAAATGCTTCCGCTCATCATGTCATGCCCACGCGGCTCGAACATCAGACCCTTGCGGATCCAATCGAAGTCGCGCAGGAAGTGCTGACGCTTTTCGCTCATGGTCGCCCCTTCGAGGACAGGCCCACCCTCAACGACCAGACGCACAGGATTACCGCAAGTGTGCGCGTCTATGCATTTGTAGCTTGTGGTTGGCATGCGGGATTCTCTACTCTGTAACTATTGTTGGACACCGTCGTCTATCATCTATCACAAGAAATTTACAAAATTCAAAGGCCAAATGCATTCACCAAAGAGGACACAGAGTAATACACACAGAGGCCACCGAGGAGTAGACCATGACGAAAGTCACCAAAATCCGCTCTGTGCACTCCGTGTGCATTCCTCCGTGTCCTCTGTGTTAAAAAATCCCCATCTGTTTTACAACAAATACAGTGAGTCAAAGGGATAAATATATTTATCAAAAAGAGGAAAATCCAAAATCTACAGAGTCAGACCTCATGACCTCTTCCACTCGTTATTCACCAACCTCCAGATTTCAAGAGGATTCGGGGTCTTCAATTCCTCTGGGAGCAGTACTTCCGGAAAATTCTGAAAACACACCGGCCGCACAAAGCGTTTGATGGCATCGGTGCCCACCGAAGTAAATCGCGAATCGGTCGTGGCTGGAAAAGGGCCGCCGTGCTGCATCGAGGGGCAGACTTCCACGCCCGTCGGAACGCCATTAATGATTACCCGGCCGGCTTTCTCTATTACCAGCCTGATAAAGTCGGCGTACTGGATCAATTCTTCATCCTCGCCGATGATTGTCGCGGTAAGTTGTCCCTGGATTTTGTGAACGGCGTCCGTTAATTCCTTGATGCCATCCGCCTTGATCAACAAAGCGTACGGACCAAACACTTCTTCAAACAACACGGGGTTTGCAAGAAAATCAGCGGCGCTAACGCTCGCCAGAGTTGGTATTCCCTGATTTTCTTTTGGCCGTCCGTCCGTTTCGGCCAGGATTGCAACACCTTTTTGTCCCAATGCTTTGTCCCTGTTCTTTTTAAAATTGGCCGCGATTCCGGGATGAAGCATGGCGGCCGGCGCCACGCCCTTCATTTTCTCAGCGAGCTGCGGCGCAAACTCGCTCAGCGCAATGCCCTGGATACCCAGCAGCAGTCCGGGTTTTGTACAAAACTGCCCCATGCTTTGCGTGATGGATGTGGCAATCATTTCCGCAACTTTTCCACTTCGCGCCTTTAGCGCACCCGGCAAAATAAAAATCGGATTAACACTTCCCATTTCTGAAAATACCGGAATGGGATCGGGGCGTTGACTTGCATAATCATATAATGCCTTCCCGCCGGAAAGGGAACCTGTAAAACCCACAGCCTTCGTCAAGGGATGCTGCACCAATGCCTTGCCCGACTCGAATGAAGTATCCGTGACATGCTGAAAAGTAAATTTTGGCATGCTCGTTTTTTCGACAGCTCGATCGATGGCCTGAGCTACGAGCGCGGAGGTCTTGGGATGCGCCGGATGAGCTTTGAGTATTACAGGACATCCGGCGGCCAATGCGGAAGCTGTATCAACACCAGCCGTTGAATAAGCAAATGGAAAATTGCTTGCGCCAAATACAACTACCGGACCCAATGGAACAAGCATTTTCCGAAGATCAGGCTTGGGCAAGGGGGTGCGGTCAGGAATGGCAGTATCGATCCGGGCGTCGACCCAGGAACCCTCTTTTACCAGCGCTGAAAATTGCCTTAATTGATTGCATGTCCTCCCCCGCTCTCCCGCCAGTCTTGCCTCCGGCAAACTCGTCTCTTCCATCGCCTGCTGAATCAATACGGCTCCCAATGCTTCAATTTCAGACGCAATCGCTTCAAGAAATACGGTCTTGGCGGTGCCCGCAACTTTTCTATATTCAGTGAAAGCAGTTTGCGCCTGTTCCATCACCTTATCAATCCCGGGTAAATCTGATTCTTTTGACATATTTTTTAGGTTACAATTCTCTTTGATTCTGGATTTGCGGCCTTTGCGTGCATTCCTTTGCGGTCTTTGCGTGAACTTAGCCGCCAGACAGCAACCAGAATCCAGCATCACCCAAGTGCCGGTCTCGTCGCTATTCCATTGCGAATTATTTTTAATATCCTCTCCCGCTCTTCACCGGCCAGCGTCAGTCTCGGTGGCCTGACGTACTCAGACCCAAGACCCGTTTCCGCCTCGGCCAACTTGATGTATTGCACCAGCTTGGGATGAAGATCCAATTCCAGCAATGGCAAAAACCAGCGAAAGATCTTCACCGCTTCCGTCACTTTCCCCGCTTTCACCAATCGATAGATCGCCACGGTCTCGGCAGGAAAGG
>JBGPGZ010000521.1:0-3195 GCA_041484175.1 Cyclobacteriaceae bacterium
CATTATTTTACTGGAGAAAGATTTAATGGTCCTTCGCGAAGGAGTAGTTTATGGACGAAGGACTTTTGGCAACATCATCAAGTATATCAAGATGACTGCAAGCAGCAATTTCGGCAATATGTTCAGTGTGTTGGGAGCCAGTGCTTTATTGCCCTTCCTTCCTATGCTTCCCATTCAGATTCTGGTGCAAAATCTTTTGTATGATATTTCGCAAATATCAATTCCATGGGACACCATGGATGATGAGTTTATTGAGAAACCGCAGAAGTGGGATGCAGGCGGAACTGGCCGTTTTATGATTTTTATTGGTCCTATCAGTTCACTATTTGATTATGCAATTTTCGGATTAATGTTTTTCTACTTTAAAGCGAATACAACGGAACATCAGAGTTTATTTCAATCGGGTTGGTTCGTTGAAGGGCTGTTATCGCAAACACTGATCATCCATATGATACGCACCCGAAAAGTTGCTTTTGTACAAAGTTGGGCAACAGCTCCGGTTGTAGCTTTAACATCATTGGTAATGGTAATCGGAGTTTTTATTCCTTTCTCTCCGCTTGCAGGTGCATTGAAATTGCAATCATTGCCGTTAACTTATTTTCCGTTTTTGATTGTAATTCTATTAAGCTATTGCGTACTCACACAGGTTATAAAGAACTGGTACATCAGTAAATTCAATCAATGGCTTTAAACAGATTTGGGGCCGGGAATAGGGAAGTCCACATGTGGAATGAAGTTGCTGACATGATTCTTTGTAATGGCAACGCTGAGCACAAAACTGTTTGTAAACAGTTTGCAAGGGACAGAATCTCCAATGGCGTTGTGAGTTGCCATCAATAAACGCAAAAAGAAATGATACAATTAATAAGAACTGATTCTGAAAACAGCGATTTCAAAGGACTTGTAAGAAACCTTGATGCAGACTTAGCTGAAAAAGACGGAGACGACCATCGCTTCTATGCTCAATTCAACAAAATTGATAAAATCAAATTTGTCGTGGTGGCTTATGAAAATAAAAAGCCGTTGGGTTGCGGGGCCATAAAAGAATACGATTCTGGCACCATGGAAATAAAGCGGATGTATGTTACTCCCGAAAGCAGGGGAAAAGGAATCGCAACTAAAATTCTGTCAGCATTGGAAAATTGGGCAACCGAATTATCCTATAGAAAGTGTATTTTGGAAACGGGCAAAAGGCAACCGGAGGCAATTCGGCTTTACAGGAAGAATGGATACGATTTGATTCCAAATTACGGGCAATACGCGGGCGTTGAAAACAGTCTTTGCTATGCAAAAGAAATGAAATAAGAGACGCCCTTTGACTTCCCCGCTATCTTTCGGTACCTTACAAGGAACGCGCCCGATTCGGGATGATGGAAAAAGAATATAAAAACGTTGGCTACTTTTTCCTGATCCTGTTGGTGATGACGGGTCTGGGTTTTTTCAAAACCTATTTTGGGTTATTTCCGCAGTTTGATGCGTCGACCACCGTCGTGGTCCATATTCATGCCTTTCTTTTGGTGCTTTGGTTGATGGTGCTGGTTGCACAGCCGCTGCTCATCCGGTACAAAAAAACAGGCCTCCACCGGGCACTCGGCAAAGTCAGTTACGTTTTGGTGCCGCTGATTATTTGTTCTTTTATGCTGATGATGATCAAGCGTTATCACGAAGGTCAGTTGATGCCTGAACTTACACCCGGTCAAAACGTGAAGCGCCTATTGCTTCCGTTTGCCGATATGATCCTGTTGGCTTCGTTTTATACGCTGGCCATTGTCAACCGGCGGAACACCCCGCTTCACATGCGGTACATGATCGCGACGGCCATGATCTTTATCAACCCGACACTCACCCGCATCGGCCGGCTCTGGTTTCACTTTGTCTTTTTTAAGGCGGAGGTCATCACGATTATCGTCACAGACCTGATCCTCTTCGCCTTGATTTATTACGATACGACGAATCACCGTTCGTACAAACCGTATGTGGTCAGTCTGGCATTTTTTCTGGTGTATCAAATCTCCTTCTTTATTTTCTTTGGCTGAATAATAACTAATCAATTATTCAATTTGCCCATCTGAGCATGTTTCAAGGTGTCGTCCCTATGGGACGATGAATTCTTGTGCGCATTCTTTCTACAAATATGTTGTCCCTAACGGGTCAGGTCTTTGCGCGCAGACTCCTGGTTATAATCGGAAGCCTGAATTCCACGCTGCATCACCCTCTGCGGAATACATAAGATGCTTATGTATCTGCGCAAAAGGGGCGGGTCGCGGATTTTTCTTAAATTCGTCCCATGCAAACCGATCTGGAGATTCTACCCATGCTTTCTGATACCTTCAAGGTTGACGAAAAGACCATCAGCGATTTTCAAAAAAATGGCCATGCCCTGGTCCGCAATGTGCTTTCGCAAGATGAGGTGCGGGCTTACCGCCCTGTGATCGTTGACGCGGCCAAACGTTTTAATACCGAAAAGAGAAAGCTCAACGAAAGGGATACCTACGGCAAAGCATTTCTACAAATCATGAACTTGTGGGAAGTGGACAAAGCCGTGCAAAAATTTACGCTCGCAAAACGGTTTGGAAGAATTGCCGCCGACTTGCTGGGTGTGAAAAATATCCGGCTCTATCACGACCAGGCGCTGCTGAAAGAGCCGGGTGGGGGACCTACCCCCTGGCATCAGGACCAATACTACTGGCCGGTAGACACCACCAACACGATCACCATGTGGATGCCATTGATCGATGTCAGCGAAGAAATGGGAATGCTCACCTTTGCTTCGGGTTCGCACAAGGCGGGACTTGCAGGAAACATCGCCATCTCGGATGATTCGGAAGTCCTGCTTGATAAATATGTGGCGGATCACAACTTTGCCGTGACGTGCCCCAAATTCATGAATGCGGGTGATGCCTCCTGGCATTTCGGGCTTGCCTTGCACAAGGCGCCGGGCAATCATTCAAATCTGCTTCGTGAAGTGATGACTATTATATATGTCGCGGACGGCGCGCGCATCACTGAACCGATCAACCCCAATCAGGAGGCCGACAGGCTGCGGTGGTTTCAGGGTCTGCCGCCTGGAGCGCTGGCTGCATCGGCAATCAATCCGCTGGTGTTATAGTCAGCGCGTTTCTCCACCTTGTTTTGATGTTTTGATCAGCGGCGATAGCCGGTCATTCATTTTTTTCAGTGAGGGAGGAGAGAGCA
>JBGPGZ010000522.1:0-3176 GCA_041484175.1 Cyclobacteriaceae bacterium
CCCACCCGGCAAAAAAGGGACCGTCGACGTCCCACTTTGCACGTTTGGCATCCGAAGTAAGGATAAATGCACCTTTTTTCGTGCCCGCAAGAACCCGTATGGCTGTCATAACAATGTTATTTTATTTTCTGGATGATGATTCCTCTCCAATTTAAACAATTCCTCTATGTTGAGTCTTGATTACCGATGACATAGGATTCTTACACATATCCGCTAGCTTAAAACGTTTCTTCGAACGGCCAGGCAAGCCAAAGGCTTAGTCTATCTGAAAATTTATCGAACCCCTCAAATCTCCGAATCTTGCTAGCCGTGATTGATACTTTTTGTGAGCCTGCCGATTGTAAGCCCCTGCACAACTATTGAAAATACTACGATGTAGTAGGTTATTGAGAGAAATAAATTCTGGTGCAAGGAATGGTCAATGGTCAATGCCAACGCCACAGAAACACCCCCACGAAGACCTCCCCAAACGAGAATGACGATCGTCTTTCGATCGAATGTTCCAATGTTGGGAATAAAACGTATCGGCAACCAAATTGAAAGGAACCTTGCCATCAAGACAATGAAGATGCTTAAGGAACCGATTACCCAGTATTCTTCCAATTCAGGAATCAGCAACAGTTGGAAACCAATGATCAGGAAAAGAATGGCATTCAGAATTTCGTCAATCAGTTCCCAGAATTTATACAAATAACTCCTGTCCGCCGCAGACATGCCAATGGTTTCTCCATAGTTACCAATGACAAGTCCGGCGACAACCATTGTGAGTGGTCCTGAGACATGCAGGTACCGCGTAATGAGATAGCCTCCCATGACAACGGCCAGCGTTATTATCACGGTAACGTTATAGCTATCAATTCCCTTTATCCCATGTGACCCGATGTATCCTATCAGTAATCCAACCAGCAAACCTCCGCCAGCTTCCCTCAGGAAAAGCCAGGATATGTGAACGAATGTCAAATCAATTTCACTTCCCCTGGCTAACTGTAACAACACTGCGAACAAGACAACGGCGACCCCATCATTGAAAAGTGATTCTCCCGCGACTTTTATTTCAAGCGATTTTCTGATTCCCGCGCTCTTTAAGATGCCAATAACAGCGATTGGGTCCGTTGGTGAAATCAACGCGCCAAAAACCAGGCACTGGATGAATGGAATTGGAATCGCCACGATTTGGAAGATGATATACATCAACAAACCCACGATGATTGTCGATATGAGCACGCCCAGCGTGGAGAATATCATAATTGGAATTCGTTGTTTCCTCAGCTCGTGCAGGCTTATGTGGATGGCCCCTGCAAAAAGCAGAAAATTAAGCATGGCTCCCATCAGTATTTCCGAAAAGTCAACGCTTGCAATTATTTCTGTAAAGCCTGTAAAGCCTGTAAAAAGTCGAGGGTAAATTTTACCCGCCGCAATCAGGCTTACGGAGACCAGCATCGCAATAAGCATCACACCTATGGTGGAGGGGAGTTTCAAATAACGGACGTTGAGGTATGAGAAGAAGGCCGCAATGACAATTAGAATTGAAAGAGAATAGTATAATTCCATGCTGCGCGGGGACGTGATGATGTTGGGAAGCAATACAACGGCAAGGTATCCATTATAGATTGGGGCGACAATCAAATCCAATCAAACGAGAAATCCCATAACCAATCATTTTGATTTAATTAGTGAAGCACTACAATCAAATTAGATCAAAATCAATCAGATCGCATGATTTAGGTGGGTGACGGATTGTAATTGATTGATGTGGTGATTTCAGAGTCAGTTCCAATCAATGGAGTAAAATATTTACCATTCCAGATTTACATATTAAAAATGAGCTTGATCAGCTTATTGCTGAATATCTCCCCGATGATTTTATCAGCTGTCAGCGACTCTTGTAAGGGGTGTTGCAGAAAAACATTCTTGTGCAGATCTTCAATGGTATGCGAAATAGCGGAAGCATTCTCCTGAGACAGTTGGTAGATTTTTTGCGTATACCTGATATTAAATTTGAGATTATCGGGGTCTACATATCCCGCCTTAATATATCCTTTGGTCTTCTTTGCACAGCGGCAAGGATTTAATTCATTCACTAAACCACACCGTTTATTCATCCAATTGTGCAGATCCTGCCTGGCCCGCATCAAACGAATTCTAAAATTTCCCGCCGAAATACCCAGAATTTCTGAACCCAACTGGTGATCGATGTCAAACATCTCACCGAGTATATAGGCCATCCGTTGTTCCCGATCCAGGCAAAGCAGCATTCCCGCCGTGCAACTTATCCTTATCTCTTCTACCGAATCCGATAATTCACTTTTTTCCTGATCGTTTAATTCATGTACTGGAATATCATCAATCGAATTAAAATACGATTCAAAATCAGCAACCTGCAATTCGGGCTTACTTTTCTTTGTATTCAAAAAGTGGTTGACCGCTATTCGATAAAGCCAGGTCCTGAATTTACTCTTACCTTGAAATTTTGATAATGCGGTTACCGCCTTGATGAATACTTCCTGTGTCAGGTCTTCAGCATCCTCCACACTCTTCGTCATTTTTAAGGCCAGGTTATAGACAAAAATCTGGTGCCGGGTAATAAGGCTCGCCAGCGCCTTTTTGTTGCCCTGCGTAGCAAGTGCTACCAGATCGGAATCGGCCTGATCATTATAACTAAGATGAAAGGGATTTTCCATGGTTCTATAGGAAAGATCAGAAAAAGGCCCTGCGATGCGAGTCGCAGGACTAAGGTAATTTAAATCTGATTCAGTCCGCCATCTACACTCAACTCGCTGCCAACTACATAGGATGAATCATCAGAAGCAAGAAACAATACTGCTTTGGCAATATCTTCCGCTTGGCCCCAACGCTTTACCGGTATTTGATTGGTAAGCGCTTCTCCAGCTGCTTTTAATACATCGTCGGGCAATCCAATTTTTCCCCACATAGGCGTACCGATCGCACCAGGACTCACCGCGTTTACACGAATTCCTTTCTCCACCAATTCGGCAGAAGCCACGCGTACCAATGAGCGCAACGCTGCTTTGCTCGCGCTGATCAAACTGCTGTTACCAAAGCCGATGCTATTAAGCCATGAAGTGGCAATAATGACGGAAGCATTTTCATTGAGATGTTGAATAGATCGCTGCAAAGTGAAGTATGCGCCCTTCATGTTGACGTTCATCATTTCA
>JBGPGZ010000523.1:0-3175 GCA_041484175.1 Cyclobacteriaceae bacterium
ATCAATGCACCGCTCGAAAAGATTTGGTCCAACCTGACCTATCTTGAACTCCTCGAGAAGTATGACCCCACTTTTAAGAAGTCAACCCTGATCTCTGCTTACAAGTCAGGGCCAGGTGCACAAAGAAAGGTGTACATGCTCGACGGTAAAAACTGGTTTGAGGAAAAAGTAACTGTTTTTAAACCAAACCAGGCGCTGACCTATGAGCTTACCGCCTGCTCGTTTCCTGTTCAAAGTCTCAGGCACAGTTACAGTTTCGAGAAGGTCGGGAATCAGACAAAAGTCAAACAGATGATGGAATATACTGTTAAATTCGGCTTGTTCGGGAGATTGCTCGATGCGTTAATGATCCGCAGGCAATCCGATTCGGGAATCAAGAAATTCTTCGCCGGACTGAAATCTTACGCCGAAACGCATTAACAATGGCTTACAACGAAAAACTGGCAGCCAGGATCCGGGAAGAGCTGAAAGATGTGCGAAAGGTTAAAGAGAAAGAAATGATGGGTGGCCTGACCTTCATGGTCAACGACAAAATGTGCATCGGCATCATCAAAGATGAAATGATGTGCCGCATCGATCCCGCCTTGCAGGAAGCTGCTTTGGAAAGAACAGGTTGCCGGATCATGGACTTTACCGGCCGGCCGATGAAGGGATACGTCATGGTCAACGACAACGGGATGAAGTCAAAGAAGGATTTTGACTTCTGGATAGAAATGTGCCTTGACTTCAATAAGAAAGCCAAATCTTCAAAAAAGAAGAAATAGAGGTTTTTCCTCAGTTAACACACCCTTTGAAAATAATTGAAAAAAATGTTGCGTAGTCGAACGCCTACATATACATTTATGTAGTCAAACGACTACATATTATGACCCTTGAAGCAAGACGCGATGTATTTCAGGCGATCGCGGATCCCACCCGAAGACAGATCATCAACCTGATTGCCCGCAAAGCAATGAACCTGAATACGATCACCGACCATTTTGACATCAGCCGGCCTTCTGTCTCACAACACATAAAAATTCTTAATGAATGCGGGCTTATAGAAATAGAAAAGATCGGACGTGAACGCTATTGCAAAGTTCAACCGGATAATCTAAAAGAAGTCTCCGACTGGGTTGAACAATACCGGGATCTGTGGGAACAAAAACTGGATTCCTTTGAAAAGTATCTAAACAAATTACACACTAAACGCAAAAAGAAATGAGCAACGCGAACGAAGCAAGCAACCGTACATTAACCTTAAAAAGGACTTTTAATGTGCCTGTAAAATTAGTTTGGGAGGCCTGGACCCGGCCTGAACATATCGCCCATTGGTGGGGCCCAAAGGGAATGAAAATCAAGATAGTTGAACATGATTTCAGGATCGGCGGCAAATGGAAATACACCATGCCGATGCCGGACGGGAGCGAATTCATTTCTGATGGTATATATTCAGTAATTGTTGCACTTCAAAAGATATTTTCATCGGCCAACTTCAAACCAATGACCGAGGGGGTGGAGATACAAGCGCTCTTTGAGGCAAATGGAGATAAAACCAATTTCACTTTTAATGTTGTTCATCCGACCGAAGAATATTGTAAACAACAAGAGAAAATGGGAGGCATGAAAGGCTGGGGTTCTGTTTTTGACAGGCTGGAAACTTTTGTAAGTACTTTAGACAACAAGTAATGAATGTGACATGAATTGATCCCCTCATTAATCACGGTACAAATTTAGGCTCCTGCCGGAACCCGGTCTTAAAGGTCGCGCCAAGTTATGCTGGCAAGGAATTTCAGCCGTAAAAGGCTTTATTGAGGGCCCCTTGCCTACGCGAGACGCTACGGTTCCTTGGCACATCGCCCCTCGAGATACGTCTTAAAATCATTGGCGTTTGAAGGAGACGCAATCTCGAATTTTACATGAAGTGTTTTCTTATCAATTTCGTGATAAGTCAAACGAAATCTTGGAAGATTCTGAATCACGTCACTTACCAAGACTATTTCTGATTCCAGGTAGGATACAGCATAATTGATTACATGTCCTTCGTTGTCAAAATAAATGGCCTTGGCAGCCGCACCAGAACCCTCCACATACACGATCATGAGATCGTCATGGATGATTGCCTGTTTGCCTGTGCTCGCCGGATATTCGGAGTGATTTTTCCGGACAAGAACTTTGCCGTCCAGGTCAGGAAGGAAGGAAAATGACCCTTTCCCTTGCCCGGGTTTTCCATCGCCTTCACCTTTCCACGCACCGATTAAATACGCCCATTGGTTCCACTGATCCCGATGGCTGTCGGGATCGGGTAACTGTCCAAATGACTTGTTTGCAGTCGCGATAAGAATGAATATCACGAAAACGGGGAATAGTTTTTTCATGACGATTGGTTTTTCTGTTTTTTCGAGCGAAGAAAAATACTTAGGATCAATGAAAAGAGTGTACCCATAGTAGATTGGAGCACTAAACCCGTGATCACCTGGCTTCTGCTTGAAAACTCCGATCTAACTTTATCCAATTGTTGCGCAATTTCTTCAGGAGTTGCCCCAGATTGTTTTAGTGATTGCTCGGCCTCTTTGACCATGTCCGCCGCAAAACCGGGATTGATAAGCGTCAAGTAAAATACCGAGAAAGATGAAACCATACAGGCCACAACCAACGATATCGTCACCCCCGTTTTGACCGCCTTCCAATAGGTCAGATCGTTGTCTTTTGAATTGTCCCTTGTCCTTTTTATTCCATACAAAATCCCGACAAAAAGAATCACCAAACTGAAAACCCCGGTCAGGGCCCGAAGGGTTGATTGGGGAATATCAAGGGATGCAGACCTAAGTATTGAAAAGCCACCGAAAAGCCAAATGGATTGAATGGTGCCCACAAATAAGCCCTTCTTTAAAGTGTCGTTCATTGGATTGTCGGTTGAAAATCCGACGAAATTGGCCCTAAAAGTGGCTATGCCAAAATTTCCGGGGGTGGAAAAAAGGATGATCCTATGAAATTAAATCCTGCTTTGCCCATTCATTCCATTTTTCCCTCGCTTCTTTTCTGTTTTTAGCATTGATTTTCAGGTATATGTTATTGACGTGGGTCTTCACGGTGCTCAATTCAATTCCCAGGCTTAAGGCAATTTCCTTATTCGTATGACCGGTTGCAATCATTTTCAGGATTGAAAGCTCACGGCTTGACAAGCATTTCAAGA
>JBGPGZ010000524.1:0-3165 GCA_041484175.1 Cyclobacteriaceae bacterium
GACAGGCTATTGTCGATTACGCGCGAATCTTGCACCAGGCCCTGCAAGACGGAATTGATATCCAGGGTTATTTCTGGTGGAGCTCCTGGGATAATTTTGAATGGCACCTTGGCCCGACCAAGCGCTTTGGTCTTTATGAATGCGATCTCGAGACAAAAGATCGAAAGAAAAGAAGCAGTGCTGATATCTTTAGAAAACTCGCGCATTACAAAATGCTTGAGACAGACCCCGCCCCCGAAACAGCGCCTCAGGATGTAGCTTATTAGCAAATCCCGAGGATTTATTTCATCTGGTTCTCCCGCAAGATTTTCTGAGATAGAATTAAGCTGTTACCTCATGTATTTTTCTTGGTGAACTTCGTGACCTAACAATTCAGGGTCACAAAGAACACGAAGGACCACAATGGACACAACGAGATTCGGATCATGTATTTTATTCCATCGAACCATGCGCTAGACAATTCATTGGATATCAGCATTTTTAGAAAGAGTTATTATAGTACACAAGCATACACAAAGGACAACATGGAAAACAACTTGGCGAACTGTATCAGTCTCTTTGTGTTCTTTGTGCATCCTTCGTGTACTTTGTGGTCCTGTATTAAAAAAAGGGCTGAATCCATCAGCCCTTTAATGATTATCTTTGCGTAATCTAATTGGTGGAATCGATCAACTCCCACACTTCTGATCTCACCAGGCTGCGCGTCTTTCCCGTCCGATCCAATGCTTCCGTCACATCCTTCCCCGGATGCGCCTTCTTAAATGCTTCCTCATAATTGCCTTCTGCCATCTGGCCATAACTGGAATAAATATTGGATGTAACATAGTCATGCGTGTTTTGACTGCCGCCTGGCAAAATAAGCTGCCACAAACCCCATCCCGCCCGTTTGCCATCAGTCACCAAAACCTGATGAAGAGGCTTCCATACTTCCTTCTCTACCTTGACATACTCGGCACCCTGGCCCTCCTTTACTTTCATAAAATCAATCTCCACGAATTTTATTGGACTGTTATTGGCAGCGGTTGCGTCAACCCGTGAATACACGGATTGTCTGACAATTTTCCGGAGCTCGGTAGTCCTTGCAAATATGGCCTGGTCCGCTTTTGGATTTGACTTTTTTAATAACTCTGGCCAATCGTCATTGGGTTCAGTTTTCGCCCAAGAATCAAAATAGCTTACCGTCACATAATTGTATTCATCGTTGGTGCCGGCAAAAAGCACTTTGTAAAGTCTCCAATTGGTTATTTTTCCCGATTGCTTTCGAACCTGGTGCATTGGCTTCCAGTTTTCACTCAGCATCTTCAAAAATTCCTTATCCTTTCCGGGTTCCACTTTTTGCAAGGTGACCGTGGCAAAAACGGCTGGAGTCGTCTGACTGAAGCCGGGGAGCAAAAAGCCCAGGATGAGCAAAAGGGAAATCCAATTTCTCTTTTGAAATAGTAGATTTAAGTACCGCATAGTTGGTTTATTGGTTTTGGTTAGCGTTGAGCCCAGAAAAAATTGCTGCAAAGCGTCACTAATCAATGCCCGGATCGGGCCTGGAGGAAAATCAACTTGCACAACAAGTGGGTCGCTTCGATTTCTTAACCAAGGTAATGTTTTTTTTCAGATTGGCAACAGCCTTCTAATGACTCAGCACGCGCATTTCAACCCTCCGGTTCAAAATATGGGCTTGAGCCGTGCGCTCAGTCGATAACGGCTTCGTTCCGCCAAACGCCCTGGTCTTTACCCGGCTTTTCGCGATCCCTTTGTCCACCAGATAATCCTTTACAACCGCCACCCGGTCTTCGGATATTTTCATGTTGGCACGGGGATCGCCTGCGTTATCCGTATGGCCTTCCAACTGGATGATCATGTTGGAATTCTCGTTCATCATGGCAACCACTTCATCCAGTTCGGGAAATGATTTCCGGTTGATCACCGATTTGCCCTGCTCGAAGTTGAGCGAACTCAACAGGATCGTTTGACCTTCGGGTGTCAATGAAATATCACGGACCACGTTGTTGTCTGCATTCATGTCTTTAGGGTCGACGATGGCTGTCCTCGGGATATAACCCTTTGCCTGGGCTAAAATCAAATACCTGGCCGTCCCGAAGATCAAGAAAGAATAGGTGCTGTCATTGAACCTGCCGGAGATACCACCGGTAGGCATACTCTTATAGGTGATCATCGCTTTGACGCCTTTGCCGGTGAGGGCATGGGTGATTTTTCCGCGTGCTGTGATTTCTGGGGTCTGAGCCTGTCCTGCAAAAGCCAACAAGAACAAGAGGATCAAGTAAAAGGATCGCATAACATGCAAGTTAACGCTGCTTGAGACTCAAAGTGTCTGTCATTGTTAATAAAGTTATTTTGTCCAACCGGAGTGCCCCAAAGATGGCTCCAAACCGATGAGGCAAAGCTCATGGTGCCTTTGTGCCTTCTATATAATTGAGAACGTTTTCAGGGCTAAAGCCCTTGTTAGTATCCATGGCTTTTTAACCCCGGCCTTAAGGCCGGGGTTATTAATGAACGATCTCATATGGGCTTCAGCCCTGAACTAATCTGAAAGAGTTATTATCTATAAAAACATAAGCCCCGCATATCGGGATACTTCGTGGCAAAACAACCCTGAGCAACGCCATGAAGATTATGAGTTAAGGAACCCAATAGTTTTTATTTTCTAGTTTTGTCCTCATTGCAAAGCAAGGTATTAGCCACACCTGGGTGCCGAAGCACTTCGGTGCGCAGGCACCAAGGCACTAACCTGCTTGCCGAAGCGTTTCGCGTAGGCAGGGACACTAAGGAACACAAAACAAATTTGTGACTTCGTGTCTTTGTGGCAAAACAACCTTTCTTGGACACTAACACCAAAGAATTCAAAAAAATAGATTCCCGAGACTACCATGCTAAACCCAATCATTCACGGAAAGCCGATTGACGGTGAAACGCGGTGTGTCCATTACGATTCTGAAAAAGACATCATCGCCATCCGGTTTAAATGCTGCGGCCATTATTATCCATGCTTTGCATGCCACGAAGAAACGGCCGGTCACACCCCTCAAGTCTGGCCCCAAAGCGAGTGGGATGAAAAAGCTGTTTTGTGCGGGGCCTGCGGAAACGAAATGACCATCAACGAATACTTTTTATCCAACTACCGGTGCCCCTCCTGCCAGGCAGCATTTAATC
>JBGPGZ010000525.1:0-3153 GCA_041484175.1 Cyclobacteriaceae bacterium
ATCCTCAACAAACCCGCCGACCGGTCCGATGCCATTGCCATGCTTACGCGGTTAAGTGGCCGGACTCACATGGTCATTACAGCGGTCTGCCTGCTGGCCAACGATAAAATCGATTGCTTTGATGACCGGACCGAAGTCACTTTCAAAACGTTGACGCATACGGAAATTGAAAACTACGTCGACATTTTCAAACCTTTGGATAAGGCGGGAGCTTATGGAGCTCAGGACTGCCTGCCACCAGGATTCAATCCTTGTTCCCAGGGAGAGATTGCTTTTCTGCAACAAATTGGAAAGACTGACCTGATCAATAAAAGCATCCATGAGGTAAAGTCAGGGATCCGCATAACAATTATTGATGAAATCAAAGGCTCCTACTTTAATGTGATGGGACTGCCGCTCCATAAGGTGTATGAGCATTTGAAAAATTTCTGAAATGAAGAAACTTTGGGTCCTTTTAAAGTATCACTTCCTCGGGGATTTCAGCTGGCCCTACTACTTGAGCGTTGCTCTATTCTTGGTTTCCGGTATCATCATTAATTATTTTTGGATCGATCTTGAAACGGTAATCGATCGGTCCAATGGACGGCCGATCCGCATGGTCTGGTATTTTCTTTTGTATGGCATTGCCTACTTTGGGGGCCTGCTCCTCACTGTGTTCTTTCAAAAACGGAGCCGTGTCCTGCACATGAAGAAATTGTGGGTGTTAAGCCTTGGCGGCTTGGCAGTTCTTGCGATCAGCAGCGGCTTTCCTTACCTGACACTGATTTTGGAGTGGTTTGATTTTGACATTCATATCTACTCCTGGGTATTTTCGGTGAGCGTCAATGCCATCAATGCCGCCCTTGTTTGCTTACCCCTATTCCTGATTTATCAATTTGCCCGGGCATCAAAGGGCGAGAGGCTGGGTCTGAGTCCAAAGGGCTATGATGTAAAACCCTACTTCGTTTTGCTCTTGCTTTTGCTCCCATTGATAGGAATCGCGTCCTTTGAATCGGGTTTTTCCCGTTCCTATCCCGTCTATCAATCAAATTCCGTGGCCGAAGTCCTCAACACACCCAGTTGGCTTCCTATGGTGACCTTTGAATTTTTTTACGGCATGGATTTTTTTAACGTCGAATTGCTTTTCCGGGGATTTTTGGTGATCGGACTCTCACAAGTGCTTGGAAAAGATGCGATCATGCCGATGGTGACCACTTATTGCTTTCTGCATTTTGGAAAACCGATCGGAGAAACAATCAGTTCAATTATCGGAGGGTACGTATTGGGCGTATTTGCTTTTTACACGCGCGGCATCTGGGGAGGCGTCATTATCCACATCGGCATCGCCTGGGCGATGGAGCTGGCGGCGTACTTGCAAAAGGTGTTTTTATAAAGGGTCAATAGTTGGAATTACCGCCTTTCCTATGAAGTGTTATCCCGGGCTCCGACCCGGGACCCCGTGGAAAGCAAGGTGGAGCAGATCCCATGAAATGCGCTCGTGCGATCGCCACGGGGTGCCGGGTCAAATTTCGTTTGCACCCTGTCGCTTCTCTTGCGCTTGCCCGGCATGACATTCCATTTTTTAGAGCAACAACCTTCTTCAATGAAATGTCATCCCGGGCTTTGACCCGGGACCCCGTGAGAAGCAACGTGGAGAAGACCTATGAAATGTCATCCCGGGCTCCGACCCGGGATCCCGCGGAAAGCAACGTCGAGGGTAGGCTATGAAATGCGCTCTCAAATCAATCCCTTTATCGCAACAGCCAACTGTTCCTTCGAAATCGACAAAGCGCATTTGAAGTGACCCTGAGGGCAAGCCCGAAAACCGTGGAGTCCGCATGGGCGGCAGGATAGTTTTTCAGTTGTCTCCACAACAAAACTTTTATCCGACAGGGGCCCAAAGCCAAAAGCAGGGACCGTGGAACAAAATACGGCCGTCACCCGAGCGTTAACCGCGGAAGCCAAATGAAGGGGAGCCGAATCATTGACAAAATTCATCAAAGCCTTTTGCATCAGGGCGGCCGATTCAAGAAGACTCAACTTCCCCGCCAGGTTGATCACGGCAGGATGCTTCGACTGCTGACGAATTAACTCGCAAGACGCATGGTCTTGGGGAGCTCCAAGCAGGTAGACATGAAACAACCTTGTTTCGGGCTGATCAATAAATTCCAACCACTTTTCTTTTGGATATTGTTTCGTAAACCACACGGAAGTTGGCGCCACGCAGATATACCGGGTAGCTCCCGGGTGAGACTGATAGGCAGCGACTTGGTCCTGATCTGCTTTGGATGGATACAAGCGAGGTTGTGACGGGCGCCGGTCAGTTAGCTCTTCAATCAGGGACTGGTTTCTCTCTACCTCATGAAGGCCATTGCCGATAAGGTGCTTGAATCGTCTCGTAAAGAAAAATGAAAGCGGGTTTTTATCAAATCCGATCGTTGTCTTCGCGGCCGAAAAAAAAGTGATCAGCCCCGAGCTGGTGAATCGGTGAATATTGATCACGTAATCGTAGCGACTCGCCCTTACCTGCCTCATTATTTTAAAGAGGTTACGGAGCTTTCTTTTCTTCTTATCCCATACGATCACTTTTCGTAAGAAAGGGTGGCCTTTCAATAAATCATCATTGCCTTTTCTCAGAAGAAAATCAATGGCTGAGGCGGGGAATTGTTGATGGAGTTTTTCTACGAGCGCCGTGGCCAGCACCACGTCTCCGATAAAAGCAGTTTGAATGATTAAAAAAGAAGGGGATGGAGCCACCACGCTATTTCTTGAACTCCTTTTTGTAATAGGCAATGGCTTTGACAATGATCTCCAGGGCCGTTTGCTTTCCCTGAAAATCAGGAACCGTTACTATCTTGTTTTCCAATCGTTTGTAGCTTTCGAAAAACTCTTTCAGCTCAAGTTTGAAATGAGGGGCCAGTTCGTCAATATCCCTTAAGTGGCTTGCATTGGCGTCATTCTCAGAGACGGCCAGGATTTTATCATCGGCAAGGCCCTGGTCAATCATGCGCATGACCCCGATGACACGCGATGGAACAAGGCAAAGTGGCTGAATCGGTTCGCGGCACAAGACCATGATGTCGAGCGGATCGTGATCGTCGCCCAGCGTCTGTGGAATAAAGCCATAGTTGGCAGGATAATAGACCGACGAGTACAGAACGCGATCCAACTTAA
>JBGPGZ010000526.1:0-3146 GCA_041484175.1 Cyclobacteriaceae bacterium
ACCATTCAAGAAGACGCGAGGTGCTCTCGACCGAGCGGCAAAAGTCCTCGCGAGGATGCTGGAATGATGCACCGACCGACGAGCCACCTGCCAGGTGATACACAACATCCGGCAATCCGGAATCCTGAGCCAACTGGCTGAGATTGGCCGCCTCAATCTCACCGTTACACCAATTGGCATAACCCCACTTTCCGGCTTCTTCAGCAGGCCATAGCCCATGCCCGATGCCACATACCCGGTTGCCCTGCACGGAAACCAACCGGGCCAGATGCCTGCCGATAAAACCTTTGCCGCCGGTAATCCAGATGGTTGTCACGATTTCATCTTAATGCTGTGGCTTGCTGCATATAAACGAATACAACCGGCCCGGCCGACGGTCGACGCGCGACAACAAGGCAAGCGAAATATCCAAGATCAGCTCGACATCAAGACACCATCCCGCGATGCTGCCCAGCGGCAAACGGCCGAGTCTGCCCTGGAGTTCTCCCCGTAGCGAATCGCGTGTATGAGGCGCGTAGTTGATCACGCTGTCGAATGAGCGCAACATCTGCTCCACACGGAAGCCGGCGGTCCGCATCGCATCCAGATACTGACGTGATTGCAGCGCGTTTTCCCCGCCATACAACTGGTGCAGCGGATGAATTTGCAAGAAAGCGGGTAGGTCGCCAGGGGAAGAAATCACATGATCGCGCACCGCGATGAATTTCCCTCCCGGCTTCAGTACACGAAAAACTTCCGCACACAAGGCCGGCAGATCACGCGCATGGTGTAACACCTGGCGGGCAACGACCAATTCGAAAGAACCTGAATCACGCGGTATACACTCGCCGAATTCCTCCACCACTTCGATTGGCAGCCCCTCGGATTGTGCGATTATGTGAATGGCTCCCCTCCCGACGAAATCACTGGGATCAGGTTCTATCGCTACGACACTCCAGCCCGCTTTCGCCAGCGCATAACTGGCAATGCCACGCCCAGCCCCCACGTCCAAAGCCCGGCCAGGAACGGACGGCAACAAGGCAAGGATCGCTTTCCATTCATCGCTTTGAGAATAGCGTTCGGCTGCGGCTTCCGGTGATGGATCATAGTAACAATCCCGCACCAGCTCCTGCTTGTCCGGTTGCGCCACCAACCATGCAACCGCTTCTTCCCAGGATAAATATTTACCGCTCATCTGGGTCGAGTTCCCGGACAACTCTGGCGGGATTGCCTGCAACGATAGTAAATGGCGGAACGTCTTTGCTCACGACGCTACCTGCCCCCACAACAGCTCCTTCGCCAACCGTAACTCCCTTCAAAATCATCACCCTTGCTCCTAGCCATGCACCCTTACCAATGTGAATTGGCCTAGTAATGGTCGTAGACCAATCGTGTCCACCACCATTTCGCCAGTCAGCTAAATCATTTTTCCTGCTTCCGTAATGAATACTATGATTGTCGCTATCGGCTAACAGACAGCCATATGAGATAAGCACATCATCTTCAATTTTTATCTGTTCGACACAATCAATGATGGTATTGCCTCCGACAAACACATTGCCGCCTATGCTGATAAGACTCTTTTCTCGTTCAGTTATAAGCAAGCCGGAAATAACACAGTCCTTCCCAACTTGAATCACTCCACCTTTTCTACGACGCTCAATACGGCATGACAATATGGTTTTCGCACCTAAGTTACTTACTTTTGATGAATTGATAATGTGTCTCATTTTACTGTAACAATAGACTAGTAGGCTTCGCACACTATCCCCCTCAGTGCCTACAGATGAACCATTTGCCTATTGACAACTCGTCTTCCCACCTAGAAGAAAGAACTGTGACATCGGAATAGGCACTCTGGTATTTCTCTAACCACCACTCCACAGAGTTGTTATGAAAACTCTGTACCGTTTTCAACCAGCCTTGATTTTGGCCACTACGAGATACGGGAATCATATGAAAGGTTGCTTTACTTACTACCCGCTTACACTCACCCAACATATCCAGAATCCCCTGATCAGTAAAATGTTCGAGCGAGCCAATGGAATAACCGTGATCAAATGAATTATCTTCGTATGGCATGCTCGTCGCATTCCCCACGCGCAAACGCAGTGGATCTATTCCCCGCTTGATGGCCTGATTGATTAGCAAATCGGAGATGTCGATGCCATGCAATTCTAGGTCGGAATATTTCGCCAACAAACGCATTGTTCCACCTGGGCCACAAGCAATATCGAGCACTTTGCCATGACAATTGATAAGCAAATACTGTATTTCCTCCCAAACTGATCCTGCCCCCCATTGTTCCAAAGCATCAGCCATGGACTGATCCAAATAAATCTTTAGGTCCTGCTCGTGAACCGTTGAAGATTGCACTGCGTGAAAACGACTTTGTATCCATTTCAATTTCAGATGCCACAACTGTCTTTTCAGAATTGGCGGACAAAAGTCATCGATCACTCGCCCCATTTCTTTTCTCATCTAAAACTTCTTCAAAATGAAAGGGCTGCCCTGAACTTATTCACTGCATATCTAAACAAAGTGACTGGGGTCCTTTTTTTTGCTGGTATTGCATCAATAACTTTCTGATAATGCCTTGAAAGCATCACATTGTTAGGTAAGTCAAAGCCCTGCAATGATTTTGATACCGCTGACTGTTCGATGGAACTTGCCACACAATTAACACCGCTACCGTCAAAGCCTATATTCTCTACCAGAGTTTCAGACGGATATAGTACTAACCCCTTGTTCATAAATACCGTAAGGTGCCATCGGATAGCCCAAGACTGGGCGCGACCTGACAAATAACTTTGAAGCATCGAAAAATAATCGTATCGCCCATCTAGATTAAATGCTTTGATCATAACCGGGTCATGTTTAAGGACTGAATATCCTTCTGCGTTCAGATCAAACTTATCCCATGCTCGCTTCCAAGTTGCCCACCCCCAAGAAGTTGGGAAATTCAGAAATAGTCCCTGCTGAGCAACTCCCAATTGCGCAGGAAACATATAGCCAGAAACTTGCATAACTCGATCTTCATTTTCATAACGCGTCAGCGCATCGTTCATGTAAGACAAAAAATACGGCGAAGTGATCAGGTCATCCTCCATCACGATCACACAGCCGCACTCTTCGCACAGACGTGTCACACCATCGATGATGGAACG
>JBGPGZ010000527.1:0-3144 GCA_041484175.1 Cyclobacteriaceae bacterium
ACCATGCATATTTTCGACGCGGAGCTCAGCGCAAAAGTCAACGGTGAAACGCTTTCCGGTCAGTTTATAAAGAATTTCGAGAAAGATTATCGCCTTCCCTTTAGGGCGACCTGGGGCGACGATTTCCGGTTTGAAAAGGTAAAAGACAGCGCGACGCCCGACTTCTCCGGAAAATATGCGGTGAAATTTATCCACGACAAAGACACGACCGTATCGGTTGGTATTTTTGAACAGAAGGGAAATCATGTGGTGGGTACCTTCCTCAACCCGGATGGCGATTACCGCTACCTTGAGGGCAGCGTCGTCGACGGAAAAATGTTTCTCAGCACATTTGACGGGCATCATGCCTTTATTTTCTCGGCCATAAAGAAAGATGACTCCACCCTGGTGGGTGATTACTGGTCCGGGAAGACCCGCCACGAAATCTGGGTTGGCATAAAAGATGAAAATGCGGCCCTGCCCGATGTAGAATCATTGACCTACCTGAAGAAAGGATTTGAAAAGTTGGACTTCCGTTTTCCGGATCTCCAGGGGAATAAGATTGGACCGTCGGACGAACGATTCAAAAACAAGGTTCTCATCCTGCAGATCTTCGGCACCTGGTGCCCCAACTGTATGGACGAAACAAAGTTTCTCACCCGGTGGTATAAAGAAAACAGGGGCCGGGGGGTTGAAATTCTTGGGTTGGCATACGAAAGAAAGGATGACTTTGAATATGCCAGCGGGCGGGTGAAGAAGATGAAAGAAAAGTTAGGCGTGGATTACGACTTTGTCATCGCCGGCACCAATGACAAAGCAAAGGCCTCTGAAACACTGCCCCAATTAAACTATGTGATGGCCTTCCCCACGACCATCTTTATCGGCAAGGATGGAAAAGTCAAACGGATTCATACCGGTTTCAATGGTCCGGGAACAGGTGTTTATTACGACCAATTCATTCAGCACTTTAATGAAACGGTGAATGAACTTTTGAGTGAGAAATTGACTTCCAGGTGAGCCCTCACCCCCATCTCCCAGGGGAGAGGGGGAATAGAGGCGAAATTGAGAAAAACATATGAAGAAACGGGTTGTTGTTGGTCTTTCAGGGGGCGTGGACTCCAGCGTGGCGGCGTATTTGCTTCTGCAGGAGGGATACGAAGTCATCGGTGTGTTTATGAAGAACTGGCATGACGACTCCGTGACGATCAGCAATGAATGCCCCTGGCTCGATGACAGCAACGATGCGATCATCGTGGCGCAACATCTCGGCATCCCCTTCCAAGCGATCGACTTGAGCAAAGAATACAAAGAACGCATCGTGGACTATATGTTTGCCGAGTACAAACGAGGTCGCACCCCGAATCCGGATATTCTCTGTAACCGGGAAATCAAGTTTGATATTTTCCTTGAAACGGCGCTACGGCTTGGGGCGGACTATGTTGCCACCGGTCATTATTGCCGTAAAGGGGAAATCGTGAAAGATGGGAAGGTTATCTACCGGCTGCTGGAAGGAAAGGACGATAATAAAGATCAGAGCTATTTCCTTTGCCAGCTTACGCAGGCGCAATTGTCGAGAGCATTATTTCCCATTGGCGAATTAACTAAGCCCCGCGTGCGGGAAATTGCCAAAGAGACCGGGTTGGTTACCGCTGACAAAAAGGATTCGCAGGGATTGTGTTTCGTAGGCAAAGTTCACTTGCCTGATTTCCTGCAACAACGACTTGAGCCCAGGAAAGGTAAAGTCGTTGCTGTTGCTGCCGATGCCTCTATTTTTCAAAATGGAAGAAATTCAGAGGATCTGGCGGAGGCAGTTTTGCCTTTTGCCCTTGAACCGGAAATTGGGAAAGTAGTGGGGGAACACAATGGAGCCCATTATTATACCATTGGCCAGCGAAAAGGCCTCAACATCGGTGGGTTCCCGGATCCGTTATTTGTAATCGGTACAGACACTGAAAAAAATGTGATCTATACGGGCATGGGAGAAGATCATCCTGGCCTTTACCGGAAGGGTTTACTGATCGCCAACGCAGATGAACATTGGATTCGTGAAGACTTGAGATTAAAGGCCGGGGAATCGAAAAAATACAAAGCGCGAATCCGCTATCGTCAGCCATTGCAGGCTTGTACGCTTCACAAGCGGGCGGAGGGGCTTTACGTTATTTTTGATAAACTCCAGCGGAGTATTGCGCCGGGGCAGTTCGCTGCGTGGTATGAAGGTGAGGAGCTGATCGGAAGCGGTGTGATTGACTAAGCACCAAGAGTTGATGCTCACGCTGACCGGGATTAGACACAAAACCACTCAGCCAGTTATCCAGATAGTTCGGTTAGTTCAAAGCGAAAAATCGCTCAAGTGAAAATTTCCTCACCCCTGGCCCTGCTCCAACGTGGAGAGGGGAGAGAGTTTTCACCCCTGGCCTCTCTCCAAGGTGGAGAGGGTAAGAGTTTTCACCCCTGGCCCTGCTCCAAGGTGAAAGAGGGAGTTGAGTTGGTGAAGGCTTCTGGTTGCCACATCATGCGCTCCGCATCAGTTTGATTTTTCTAAGTCTGCGGCCATTCCCGAGAAGTTCCGACGGAATTCCAGTTCCCACAGTCACAGCCCCCGCCCCCCTCTCCACCTTGGAGAGGGGCTGGGGGTGAGGAAAAGCATCGTTGTCCTGGTTCCGCAAATAAAACAGCAATTCATATAACCAGCTTAAATTAAACAAGGTTTTCCCGACAACAGCGTTGCCCCTAAGGCTAAAGGACAATCAGAACTAACCTCCAGGCCATAGACGGTTACTGAATTTTGATCACATCCGCTGGATTCATGGTCCCTGCTTTCCACGCAGAATATCCTGAGGAAACAATGACAAGTAAAAATAAAATACCAGCGACACCAAAAAACAAAGTCCCGCTGAGTTCAGTCTTGTAGGCAAATCCGGTCAGCCACTCTTTCATCAGCCAATATGAAACGGGCAAAGCGATCATGTTTGCGAGAAAGGCAATCCGCAGGAAATACCCTGTGTGCAGGCCTGCAATTTGTCGGATTGTCGCTCCGAGCACTTTCCGGATACCAAATTCCTTCATCCTTCGTACTGACATATAAACCGAAATAGAAAAAATACCGATTGCGGAAATCAAGATGATGATCGCCGTTCCAAATTGCAATGCTGCCAGCGCCTTAGC
>JBGPGZ010000528.1:0-3117 GCA_041484175.1 Cyclobacteriaceae bacterium
CATTGATAGAAAAGAATAAATTACAACAGGATCTCTTTGTGTCCATTGTGGTTCTTAGTGGACTTCGTGACCTAAGAATTCAGGGTCACAAAGAACACAATGAACCACAATGGACACAAAGAATTCAGGTTTACGATCTATTATAAAGCTCCATGATTCTCGATGAGTTATTTACTACAAGACATAAGCCCTGCTTATCGGGATTGTGGCAATGATCCTGTTGCTTTACAATTGGTTGCTGCAGAGGGAGATCACGATAAGCAATCACTGAACTTGCTGTATGCGGCAGAATCAGGTCTTCTTTACTGATTATTTCTTTTTACGATTTTTGAAGCTACAAAGGCGAATAACCCTAAGATTAATCCGAATCCCGCACCCAGAAAGGGGCCAACAATAATCATACTTGCACGTGGGTGCGCTGGTATGGGCATGTGGGCATTCATTTCCACTGCCTCAGGATGGTTGGCGAAAAAGGCCCTGATAAAAACAACGTGGATACCCGTAATCCATGCGCTGTTGACCAGACTTACCAGGAAGCCATGAAGAAAATACTTACCGGGTACATTTTTGGCAATAATGTAGGCGCAAGTAATAAAAATGACCAGCCATAAATAGGGCTCGATGTTGCCCGGGATCCAGGATAGCGTGGCAACCGCCATCCCTAGACCAAAAAGTGATAATTTAAAAATGAGTTTCCAATCCATAGCTTTTAGATTTAGTTATATCATATGGAAAAATTCAAGATTTAATCTTTTCCAGTGCGTCAATGCACGTTCTGACTTCTTCCTCATTGTTGACGATACTTGGTGTGAGCCTGACGGAACTCACCGGGTAAGGTGCAGCGCTTCCTATGATTCTCTTCGCAAGCAGTTTCTTAACGACTTCTTCGGGAGTTTGACCATCCACATCAAAGCAATTAATTCCGGAAGAAAGTGAGGGGCTGACAGGCGTATGAAGTTTTATATGCTTGATCTCCATTAGGCCCTCCTTGAGCAAGGAGTTAAGGTGATGCGTCCTTTCCTCCACCCTCGCCTTCCCGATTTTGAAATGAAAATCAAACGCCTCCACCAGCGACCAACGGTGTTCGAACGAGTGAAATCCTCCGGGCGTGCACAAATCGTTAAAGCTTAATTTTTCGGTTGGTACGGTACCTAACCACATCGCGTAGGCGATGGAAAATGCTGGAATGGTAGGGATCACCATATCCCATGCATCCTTGCGGCCCCACAGAATTCCAGTACCCCTGGGTCCAAAGATCCATTTGTGCGCACTGGCCACAAAGAAATCACAACCCAGATCTTCCATCGTTATATTTTCAATGCCAAACCCATGCACACCATCTACGCAGAAGTAGATCCGGTTTGATGACGATCGCTGATTGTTCACATTCTTTATTGCATCGGCCATGCGTCGAATGGGGAGCTTCATGCCGCTAATGGAGTGCACCCATGTGACCGCAATAATCCTTGTCGCCGGGCGAATTGCTTTGATGAGGGTGTCGACCATCTCGTCAACCGACGCGGTGCTGGCCTCTTTGTAAAGCGTTATCCGCCGCAGAGAAGCCCTGTTTTTAGCAACCGCAAATTCAAGCGCCTTTTCAGTGGAATAATGATCGTGCGTGGTTGTCAGTATCTCGTCCCCTTCTTTCAATCGAAGGCCTGTATAAAGAATGCCCAAACCCATGGTTGTGCTATCGGTCAGCACAATTTCCAGGGGGTCGGTTTTGATATAATTTGCAGCGGCCTGGCGCATGGCCTCCTCCATTTTTATCCAGTTGTTCTCCCAGTATTCGACGGGGTTCTCATCAAACATCTTCCGGTGCTTGTCGATGGCGTCCCTCACTTGTCTGGGATGGGAAGCCAACAACATTTGCGCCATATGCACCCGGTCGGATGTAAGCAGGAAATGTTGCCGGATGTCCGACCAACTGTCAAAGGACAAGGGTCTCGATTTCTCAACAACGAAGGCGGGTAGAACTGCGGTCGCCCCCAGGGCAAGTCCCGTTCTTTGTAAAAAACTTCTCCTTTGCATAATTCAACGGTTTAAAATTGGGCCTGAAATGGCCTCCCCTTCGGGAAGTCGGTTGAGGCCGAACAGCATACTAAGTTAGACGGTTTCCCCGATTCAGCGACAAAATTCCTAAAATAAGAAGATCGCTTATTTATTCCTCCGGCGTCCCATATGGGGCTTGCGGAAAGTGGGAATAGACAGGATATAATACTGAATACTAAATCCAAAATTAACATCAAAGCCGTTGTACGGCGAATAGTAGGCTCCAACTGAAGGCCCAATTCCGAAATTATTTGGGTTAATGACGCCATGGGTCTTGACTGGCGAACCCGAAACGGCCAGTGCCGGAGGTGTCCAAAGTGTATCCGTGTGGATAAAGTGTTTGATCCTTATGGTATCAAATCGGTAAATCGTGGTATCCCGGAAAGTAATTCGATAAACTATGGAATCGCTGGATAAAGTCGATTTTACCGGAAGTGTTTTTTCCTGACAGCAAAAGAATATCAGCAAAAGTGGGAGCAGCACGAGGACGGTTCTTATCTTCATGGTTCGGCGCTTTATGGCTTTCCTTTCTTGAGCTTATTGTAAATCCAGTCTATTTCGGTTGAATTCAGGCTTCCACGGATGGGCACGATTCGGCTATTGATGTTGTTCTGGTTTTCCAAAATGCCTGTCACCCGGTTCCCAACTACGAGTGCCAGGTTTGTTTCGGGGAACCGCTCCATCAGTCCTTTAAAGGTCTGATAGGATTCCAACGTAAGTTTCAATTCCACGTATTTCACACGCTCGAATTTGTTGTATTTTATTTCACTGACAGACTCGAATTCAGTGGCTGCAATAATGGGTTCTTTTGTCAGACAGTAGCTCCTGTCTCCTTTCAAGGTAGAAAGTTGATGCGCACAGCGTTTTTTCATTTGCATAATAATATAGAACCCCGGGGGCGAATCCTGTGAATAGCACCAGGATGGGTTCAGGAGCAAAAATGAAAGGACAGCAATCGGAATCCAACAATGTTTGCTCACTTCATTTGATTTACGCCATTGTGTGGAACACACTTTATTCAATGCCAGAAAACTTCCCACCGAATATAAACTTTTTCCAACTTCC
>JBGPGZ010000529.1:0-3115 GCA_041484175.1 Cyclobacteriaceae bacterium
CACGGAGGAAATCAAAAACAGACCTTTAACCGTCATTAGAAATGTCTTTATCAAATGAACACATTCAAACGCATTCTAAAATAGTAGATTTTTATTCGAAGCAGCTAAAGAGTTTTGGTAATTCTTCTCAAGGTATGGGTTGGAAGAATGACCTGGCACAATTGGTTCGATTCGCCCAATTAGCAAAAGTAATTCACACCAATAATAATTTCTCGATTAACGACCTGGGTTGCGGAGCTGGACGATTCTTCACCTATTTACTTTCAGAAAAGTACCACCCCCATTCATATCAGGGTTATGATATTTTGGATGAGATGATCCGGATGGCACAAAGAAGCCTGATGCCTGATCCCAGAGTTACTTTGACCAGGATAATATCAGCTTCCAACATGACTGTGTCTGATTACACCGTTGCGAGTGGTATTTTCAATGTTAAATATGAAGCCGAGGAATCGGAATGGCTTCAACATGTCCTTTCAACAATCGAATCAATGGATACCAGGAGCAGGCTTGGATTTGCCTTTAACCATCTCACCAAATATTCAGATGAAGAATATAGGCAACCCTATCTCTATTATGCGGATCCATTATTCCTGTTTGACTATTGTAAGAAGAATTTCTCGAAGAACGTTGCCCTGTTGCATGACTACGGTCAATACGATTTCACTATTATTGTGAGAAAGGAATAGGAGCGTTGTTGTAAGGCGACCCCTTCCAAATCAAAGGGAATTTAATTGCACCCAAATTGACAATCGATGATTGGATTTAATAAACCCCATATTGGTGGAAAGGAAATTGATTACATCATTGATGCTGTCAAGAGAGAAAAGATTTCAGGGAACGGTTACTTTACCCGCCGCTGTCAGGACTTTCTTGAAAAGAGGTACGGGATTCGAAAAGTTCTTCTTACGACGTCTTGCACCGATGCTTTGGAAATGGCCGCCTTGTTGATCGGCATTGAATTGGGAGATGAGGTCATTATGCCTTCGTATACCTTTGTTTCTACTGCCAATGCCTTTGCCCTCCGGGGCGCTGCAATCATTTTTGCCGACAGCTCTCCCGATAATCCCAATATGGATATTGAAAAACTCGAAGCGCTCATTACCAGGAGAACGAAAGCGATTGTTATCGTGCACTATGCTGGCTTCAGTTGTGATATGGATCGTCTTATGACACTGGCCGGTCAACATGACCTCTACGTTATAGAAGATGCAGCTCAAGCTATTGAATCGACGTATAAGGGGCGGGCGCTGGGCTCCATAGGGCACCTGGGCTGTATTTCCTTTCATGAAACGAAGAATGTAATTTCAGGGGAGGGGGGTGCCTTGCTGATTAACGATTCCGCTTTCATAAACCGGGCTGAAATAATTTGGGAAAAAGGTACCAATCGCTCTGCTTTTGCCAGGGGTGAAGTGGACAAATACAATTGGATCGATTTGGGCTCTTCCTTTCTGCCCTCAGAAATTACCGCCGCTTTTCTATTTGCGCAATTGGAACAGATTGAAGAAATTCAAAAGAGAAGGCATTTGATCTGGGACATCTATTACAACACCCTCAAAGACGTTGAGTACAAAGGCTTCCTGGGTCTTCCGCTTATCCCCTCTTTCAATGGACACAACGCTCATATATTTTACCTGGTATGTCGATCCGAAAGGGAACGAAATGAACTGCTGGACCATCTGAACTCGCATGGTATCAATGCCATCTTCCATTATATAGCATTGCATAAAAGCCCTTACTTCACCCGTCAATACAAGGGAAAAGACCTTTACGAGTGTGATCGTTATACCTCAAGCCTGCTTCGGCTACCGATCTATTTTGAGTTAAGCGCTAAAGACGCACATTACATTGCACAGACCATTATTGACTTCTACCGGGAAATCAGGGAAGACGCAACCACAGCTTGAAATCAAAAAAAGGTGGTGGCCCCGGATTTATTTTCAGGTGAATCTACCTCCCGAAGAATATCAGTCGCCAGCAAGGATGCGAAAAACATAAAAAAGACAATCCCCTTTTGGGCGCACAGGGCGGACTCGGTCAGGCAAAAGGATGAAAAAAGCATTAGGAGAAAGGTAAGAACAGTTCGATGTTCGCGGATCGATTTCATGAATAAAAAGGTCAAAATGCCCAAGAACCAAATTAAGCCTAGTGCCCCGAGTGCAATAAGAAATTGAAAGAATTGGTTGTGAGCATTATAGTCGATGAATCCTAAATTATATTGATCGCCGGGATAGATATGCTTTTCAACATAAGAGGCAGTCAAAATATCCTGCGTATCGCCCGTCCCTACGCCAAAAATCCAGGCATTTTCCTTTTCCACCGCCTCCACGAGCGTTTTCCAAATGGCCAATCGAATGTTTGCACCTGTAAAGTGATAGTACTGATAGTCCTCCAGGCGCAAAACATTTTCTTGCTCGTATTTGTCCTTCAGTACTTCCTTGAATCTTTCTCTCGTATTCGGAATCAAGAACAGGATTAAACTGAAAAAGGTCAAACAGGCAAGAAAAATCATAAATGCCCAAAACATTCCCTTCTGTTGAGACACGATCCGGGCAATGAAAAATACCAATATAACCACAAATGCTACAAGAATCATTTTTGAGGATAGCAGAATCAAAAAAATCAAAAAGAACACAATGACGAGTAAATACAACCCTTTCTTCAACATCGTCCATCCATTCCAATTTGATTTCAAATCATTCAATAAAATAAAAATGGAGAAGCTAATGTAAACGGAGAAATATACAGCATGAAGTTTCAGCGGTGATGCCAGCTCGTGATAAAACAAATAACTTGAATCGCCCAGCATATACTGATAAATTCCGTTTACCAAACAAATGGCGGCTGCGACGAGGCAAGATGCCACAAAGCAATTCAAAATCGTTGCAACCAGGGGCTTTCTTAGATAAAGAGAGGTGGAAAATATGAGTGGAAAAACAACAAATGACATCTTTTTTTCCAAATCGCCAAGGCCGTCGTGCATATTGGAAGTGTACAAAAGACCGATCACATGATAGCCATAAAACCCAATCATAAGGGGCGCATATTTGTTTTGGAGAAGCAATTGCAATTTATTGCCCCAGTGGCCCTCCAGGAGCCAACTGATGGATAGTAG
>JBGPGZ010000530.1:0-3109 GCA_041484175.1 Cyclobacteriaceae bacterium
CGCAAGTGTAATAAAAAAACCCCGATAGCTATCGGGGTTCCTGGGTAAAATGTCAAAAATGCCTGTCACCCATCAAAGATTGGGTTGAGGTGTTGTCCTCAGATAAGGCTTAATGCGTTTATGCCCTTTCGGGAACTTGGCAGGCACATCTTCGTCCTTAACAGCAGCAACGATGATCACGTCTTCGCCATGCTTCCAGTTGGCGGGCGTTGCAACGCTGTAGTTAGCCGTTAATTGGAGGCTATCAATGACGCGCAGGATTTCATCAAAGTTTCTTCCTGTGGACGCGGGATAGGTAATCGTAAGTTTTACTTTTTTATCCGGCCCGATAACAAACACCGAGCGAACGGTAAATTTGTCGCTCACCTGGGGATGAACCATGTCGTACAGATTGGCAATCCTGAAATCCGGATCGGCAATCAAGGGATAATTAACGCGTGTGTTTTGCGTTTCGTTAATATCTCCAATCCATTTGTTGTGCGATTCAAGCGGATCGGCGCTGATAGCAATGACTTTTACATTCCGCTTATCAAATTCTGCTCTGAGTTTTGCTACCGCTCCCAATTCAGTAGTACAAACCGGAGTGAAATCGGCAGGGTGAGAGAACAGGACCCCCCAACTATTGCCGAGCCAGTCGTGAAATTGAACGCTTCCTTCTGTGGTTTCTGCCTGAAAGTCAGGCGCAATATCTCCCAATCGAATCGCCATAATTATGATCGTTTAAGTTTTAAAATGAAGGCAAATATAGTTAAAGTCTATAGATTATATAGGCTGCGACCCTTTGATTTTTATCGTTTCCCGATGATTTTTTGGCGTTTTGCGATTTGTTCCAGGGTGCTTTCTGAGAGGATTCGCAGGGTTTCGTCCCTTACTCCAATAAAGGCATCCCGTATTCCGCAGGTTCTTTCATCGCGGCATTCCTCGCAGGGTTCATAATAATTAAGCGAAACGCAGGGAAGCATGGCAATCGCCCCGTCCATCAGACGGATTATTTCAATCAAATTCACATCCTGGGGCTTTTTATAAAGGTAATACCCTCCCCCTTTACCCTTTTTGCTATGCAGAATCTTGGCGTTCCGCAACTCCAGAAGGATTGCCTCCAAAAACTTTTTTGGAATCCGTTGCTTTTCAGCAATTTCCTGGATGTGAACCGGCCCTTGCTGGTACCTGTCCGTCAGGTAAACCAGCGCGTGAATGGCGTACTTACATTTTTTTGAAAGCATAAACTTCGTTTCAAGTTATACTTTTTATGAATAATTCTAATTTAGCGCGTTGGTTCTTTATGTTTGCCTGATTTAGCAACATTTGCCAGACGATGTTAAAGCCGAGATAGCTCAGCGGTAGAGCAGCTGGTTCGTAAACAGCAGGTCGTGAGTTCAAATCTCATTCTCGGCTCAAACTAGGATCAGGATGGTCAGGATTTATAGGATTGGCAGGATAAGACATTGGGTCTTATCCTGAGAATTCTTTAGAATCCTGTTAATCCCTCCAATCCTGATCCATGATCAACGCCCGCCCGCAAACAACAACCCTCGTTTCCTTTGGTTTGTTTTTGATCATCGCCTATGTCGTTGTCGGCTTCAATACTTTTGTCGTCATAAGGGACCCACGACCCCAATGGTTCAACTACTTGATTGTGGCTGTGCTCCTTCCAATCGCCTTCTTTGTCACCTATAAAGTCTTTTTTCGATATAAAGTAGTGCGTTTTGGCGATGGACTCATTGAAGTCAACTATCCTCAGCTCCGCGTTAACAGAAAGTATCCGCTGAGTGATGTTGTCTTTTGGATGGAGTCTTCAGTAAAAACCGGCAACACTTCAAGCTATAAGGAACTGGAGATTGCGTTTAAGGATGGTCGGAGAATTCAAATGGGTCACCGCGAATTCACGGAGTACACCAAGATCCTGAATTATCTCTCTCAAAAACTTCCGGGGTCAAGGAAATCAACTCCTTCCTGAAAAACAAAAATCCCGCCACCGGCGGGATTAAGTGAAGTGCCGAAGGCGGGACTTCCCGATAGTCATCGGGATAAACTTCTCGTCCCGCCTTCTGAAAAAACAAAAATCCCGCCGGGGGCGGGATAATTGAAGTGCCGAAGGCGGGACTCGAACCCGCATACCTTGCGGCACACGCCCCTGAAACGTGCGTGTCTACCAGTTTCACCACTTCGGCAACAATACTTCGCTCCCCTCATCCCCCTCCCCTTCTCCCCCCGGAGAAGGGGAAGGGGAAGGGAGATGAGGCCGTGCCCAGGACTGGACTCGAACCAGCACACCTTGCGGCACTACCCCCTCAAAGTAGCGTGTCTACCAATTTCACCACCTGGGCAAGAAAACTTGATTGATCAAGTGAGGGTTGTCTACCTACTCCCGACGGGGCGGGTTCGGTAGGCGGCCAGCCTGCGCGAGACGCTCCGGCGGGCGGGCAAAAGTATAAATGTTTTAAGATTTTGGCAACCTTTTCCAGACCTACCTCAAAACTTGTATTCTCCCCCGAAAATTCTAGTTCTGCTTCCGATCCACGGTTATTCTTTCTTCGCGGTTGGCAATTTCCCAGGCAGTTTGAAACACACACCGCGCCCGTTTGGCCAGCAGTTCAAAATTAATCTTGCTTATTTCATCGCTGGGACGGTGATAATCTTCGTGGATACCATCAAAATAAAAAATGATCGGAACACCATTCTTCGCAAAGTTCCAGTGGTCGGACCGCTTATAAAGATTACTGGGATGGTTCTCGTCATTGTACGTGTAATCAAAATCCAATTTTGTGTAAGTCGCATTGGCCTTTTCATTGAGCTGGTGAAGCTCGGTGGAAAGCTTATCCGAACCGATCACATATACATAGTTCGGACGGTCTTTATGCTCCGGATCGATGCGGCCCACCATATCAATATTGAGATCTACGACCGTATTTGAAAGCGGAAACAAAGGATGTTCTACATAATATTGCGAACCAAAAAGTCCAAGCTCTTCGGCAGTGAATGTCATGAAAAGCATGCTCCGTCGCGGTCCATGGCCCTCCTTTTTTGCTTTGGCAAACAACTTGGCCATTTCCAGGACCGATACCGTTCCCGAACCATCATCGTCAGCGCCATTGTTGATCCGGTCTTC
>JBGPGZ010000531.1:0-3094 GCA_041484175.1 Cyclobacteriaceae bacterium
AATTCGATCCCTATGCAACGATTGCCTTTCGGTATTTTCATTTTTATCAGTTTTTCGGTTGGCGCCCAGGTCTATATTCCCAAGTTCGACATTCAAGGTCATCGCGGAGCGCGCGGGTTGAAGCCGGAAAATACGATTCCCTCTTTTTTGACTGCACTGGATTCCGGGGTGACCACACTGGAAATGGATGTAGTGATCACCAAAGACAAGAATGTTGTTGTATCCCACGAACCCTGGATGTCGGCCTCGATTTGTTTGGACACCGCTGCGAATCCGATAAAGGAGAAAACCGAAAGAAAATACAACATTTTCAGGATGACGTACGAGGAGGTGAAGTTGTTTGACTGCGGTTCCAGGCGCAACGCTGGATTTCCGGATCAGGAGAAAATGAAAGCCACTAAACCGTTGTTAAGCGATGTCATCGTCGCGGCCGAAAATCACATCAAGAATTTTACGCGATACGAGGTTGACTACAATATCGAGATTAAATCGGAAAAAGGGCTCGACGGCAAATTTCAACCCCCGCCCCAGGAATTCTCGGAGCTGGTTTACGAGCTGATTGATCAATACCTGCCCCTGGAGCGGGTGGTGATCCAGTCCTTTGATTTTCGTGTATTGCGATATTGGCATGAAAAGTACCCGGAGGTGCGACTGTCTGCCCTGGTGGACAATCTTAAGACCATTGATGAAAATTTGCAAGACCTCGGGTTTACGCCGTCCGTTTACAGCCCCGACTACCGGCTCCTATCCAAAGACGAGATCAAACACTGCCATGAGTTAAAAATGCGGGTCATCCCCTGGACCGTCAATGATGTTGTTGAAATGCTCGAGCTGAAAAACTGGAATGTAGACGGTTTCATCACCGACTATCCAAATCTGGCGGCGAGATTCAAGCACACCTTGAATATTAAGACACCTAACCGGACGGGAAAAAAGTAACAGGTATTAGATTTTCTTTGCTTTCTCCCAATACTCATCCATCTCGGTCAGGCTCATTTCACCCATCTTCTTGCCATCCTTTGCCGATTCTGATTCCAGATACTGAAAGCGTTTAATAAATTTTTTGTTGGTGCGCTCCAGCGCTTCTTCCGGGTCAATATTGATAAAGCGAGCATAGTTCACAAGAGAAAACAAAAGATCTCCAAATTCAGCCATCGCCCTCTCCTTATTGAGGGGTTGGTCTGACCCGGCATTGAATTCTCTTTTGAATTCCTGCATCTCCTCCTCCACCTTTTCCCAGACTTGTTCCTTTCGCTCCCAGTCAAAACCAACACCGCGGGCCTTATCCTGTATGCGGATCGCTTTAATCAAGGTTGGCATCGAGTTTGGCACGCCTTCGAGTACGGATTTATTTCCCGCCTTGAGTTTTATCTTCTCCCAATTACTCTTGACAGTTTCTTCGTCGTTTGCGATCACATCCCCGTACACGTGGGGGTGTCTTTCAATCAGTTTATCGCAAATGGAATTCAGCACATCGGCGATGTCAAAGGCCTTGAGTTCGGAAGCGATCCGGGCATAAAAAAGATTGTGTAACATCAAGTCGCCGAGTTCTTTCTTGATTTCCTGCAAGTTGCCGTCGAGAATCGAATCAGAAAGCTCATAAGTTTCTTCAATGGTCAGGTGGCGCAAAGTTTCCAGCGTTTGTTTCTTATCCCAGGGGCAGTTTTCGCGGAGCTCATCCATGATGGTGAGCAGGCGATTAAAGGCTTTGAGTTTTGCTTCGCGATGAGGGTCAGGAGCAGAAAGAGGTTTTTTCATGAGGACAAAGGTAACCAAGATTAAAGGATTTTAGGATTGTAGGATTAGATTCAAACCCTTAAAATCCAACAATCCTTTAATCCTAAAAGTCCTGGTTCCGGCTTTTTTTAACCGCGGAGGTTTGTTTGCAAATATTCTGGGAAAAGTAAGAATTGAGTAACCGAAACTTGGAACTGCCTACTGCCAACTTTCTACTTTCTACTATTCAGGAACATCCAGCTATAGATATCCCTATCGCAAGGATCATAGTCAGGGTCTGCCTGGCCCATTCCGGAGCCGTCATACGTTTGCGTCCAGGAATCGTGTCCTACCCCATGATACATTGTGATTTTTGCCGGGACCGCGGGACTTAATTGATTTATTGCTTTTACAATGGCTTTGGAAAAGTCAGGAAGAACCGTTAGATCCAGTTCGCCATGGAATACCCAAAGCGGAACCTGAGAAGCGTTTTTCACTTTTTCCGCGGTGAGGGCAACACCCCAGCCACAAATAGAAACTGCGGCGGCCAGGTGTGCGCCGGCACCATATGACATGAGTTGATCAAAGGTACCATATCCGCCCATACTAAATCCTGTTAAATAGACACGGAGCGTATCGACCTGGTATGATGACATGATAAATTCGATGAATTGTTTTACTTTAATGGGGTCCCACGAGGTTTCATGACATTGCGCCGATGCTACAATCATTGGGTATTCAGGTGCCCAGGCGCCTATATGAATAAGATGAGGCGGACCGGCGGCAAGTATAATATCCAATGCAATTGGATTGTTTTTACTATTTCCAATTTGCTCTCCACCATGAAGGAATACAAGCAATGGAAACATGGGTCCATTACTGCTATATGCCGATGGCGTGTATATATAATATCCGTAAGGCGAACTATCTGCCCCCAGGACCACCGCTTTGTGTACACCCCCTAAATCTTTGGGAAGACTGTCAAGAGGATTGGTGGAAGGTGGCGTCACTACGGACTTCGACAGTGAATCATCTTTTTGACAGGAAAAAACAAGGGCAATGCAGACTGCGAGAAGGGGTAGGATGATTTTTTTCATTTTGTGTGGGCCTTATTTTCACACCCTGTGCCGAACCATAAAAAACTTTTACTTCGCAACAAAAATGGAGGATGCTTCACCTGCACCGGTTTAATTTGCTAAGAAGCTAATCCAAGTGGCAATCCCCCATCCAATGGATAAGATTATCAATGAAGGGCTGAGATTGTCCTTCAATACCATTCATGTCGCCAATAAAAAAAATGCGACTTTTCGGATAGTTCAATATTCCCATTACGGGGGCCCCCAGAGGTTCGCCGGAATCCTGAACGCCATTGAAATTC
>JBGPGZ010000532.1:0-3093 GCA_041484175.1 Cyclobacteriaceae bacterium
CTCACCATGATCAATAATCAGGTTATCAAGTTGGACAGTTTCATCAAAGACATCATTCATTGTTCACACAATTCGCGTACCGAGGTTGCATTGCAGCCGGTCAATATCAATGACATGCTCGAGGATGTGCGGGAGAACCTGAAATTTATGGGGGGTACAGACCAAATCAGATGGGAGAAAGAAATAGATGATCATATGGAATGGGTTACGGACAAGGGTCGCATGGGCATTGTGTTAAACAACCTGATTTCGAACGCCATCAAATATCACAATTACAGCAAGGACGACCAGTGGATAAGAATCGTAGCGACGAAGAATTGTTCCAATTGCTGCATCACGATCAAGGACAATGGCATGGGCATACCGCCGGAGCACCAGCCCAGGATCTTTGACATGTTTTACCGGGCCCATGACAATTCCAGCGGCTCCGGATTGGGTTTATACATCGTCAAGGAAATCGTGTGCAAGATGAACGGCGAGATCCAACTCCAGTCGCAACCGGGTCATGGTTCCACGTTCACGCTTAAATTCCCCGTGGCGGCAGCATGAAGAGGATTACCGAACGCAGAAGCAGCGCAGCCACGACCGGGATCAGAAAATTGTTTAAGTCCTGAGGTAATACCGGCCATGCCAGCAGCAGCAATGCACAGATCCCGCCGGCCATCAAAAAATAGTTCCTGAGCCATAGCGGCTTATTTTTTTTGAAAAGAAAGACGATCGCGATTGCATGCGTTGGCAAGGCCCAGGCCAGGTTAAGATTTTTTGCGCATGCGTGGTGATCCGTGACCGTCCACAACAATAGCAATACAACACCGGTCAGGCCTACGACAAAAAACAGGAGGATGTCAAACCAGACAGAAAGCCTTTTTTTTCTCCAATCCCAAACAGTTAGCCCGAGCGCCACCAATAGCAGCAGCCCAAAGACGATCCACGGATGAAAGAGGCTTTTTTCAAGCGCTTCAGGTCGCGGCGTGAAAACAATGGCGCTGGATTTTACCAGGGGAACCTTGTTTCCATTTTGGATCAGCGATGCATGAGCAAAGTACGATTCGATATAATCGGGCAGGAACATGTATTCATAGGGATCCGCTTTTTTATCGATGGACGAGCCAAGCCCAATGTCGATGCCGAGATCGCCCCAGGGCTGTTCTCCCAGGTATAGATCGGTTAGTTCGCGGATGGAATAATCCGTCTTGATAAAGGAGCCGTCAAATTCCAGTTCGTCTTTCAGGACAAGCTTGAAGGCATCCCTTACCCGGGTCGCACAATTATCAAAAAAATAATCATACCGGTAACTCTTGTTCTCCGGCAGCGCATTCCATTCCAGGAAGTCAAAAATCTTTTGTTTCTGAGCCGCCGATAGATTTAGTATTTGTTCGTGAATAAAGCGGTTAAAATACTCGTATGCATATTTGAAATCGGGATAGGACTCGACTCCCAGTATGTAGAAGGAATTTCCCTGGGCAAAATGGAGATAGAAGTTAGGCTGGTTAAAATTAAAGAGCCCATAGTTGTAAATGAGATCGATTCCCCGGCCGGGGTCAACTACGCGGATGGCGCTGTGACCAAAGGCGGTGTAAAGTTCACCCTGACTCGGCCCGCACGTGATGATGGAAACCTGGGCGTCTTCAGAAAGTTGGCTTGTCTGCGAAAAGCATTGCAGCGAGCTCAATAAGAAAGCGATCAGGATCAATCTCTTCATGGGACACAAATATTCGCGCTAAAGATAAAACAATCGACCGGCAAACGGTAATTTTGAATTAATTCTTGCCATGGACCGAAACTTTACTGACGGATTGAATTTTGCTTCCAAGCTGAACGCCCGGCGGGTTTGGAATGCGTCGCGGCTCCTGTCCAGTTATTATGCCTCAAAAATTTCGGGAAAACCTGCGCATCGCGGAATGCCGATGAGTATTTCCATTGAGCCGACGACGTCGTGCAACCTGCGGTGTCCTGAATGTCCCAGTGGACTGCGTTCCTTTACCCGGCCTACGGGGATGCTCAGCAAGGAATTGTTTGAATCGGCGATCGACCAGTTGGCACCGTCGCTTGCGTATCTGATCTTCTATTTTCAAGGCGAACCCTATTTGCATCCTTCCTTTTTGGATATGGTGGAGTATGCCTCCGCGAAAGAAATTTATACAGCAACGTCCACCAATGCCCATTATCTTGACGACGAGGCTGCGAAAAGAACCGTTGAATCCGGGTTAGACCGGCTGATCATCTCCCTGGACGGGGTGACGCAGGAGACGTATGAGTCCTACCGCATCGGAGGGAAGCTTGAAAAAGTAATCGAGGGGACAAAGAACATCGTGAAATGGAAGAAAAAGCTCAGGTCAAAAACCCCGCACACCATTTTTCAGTTCCTGGTAGTAAAACCCAATGAAGATCAGGTCGGCCAGGTTCAGCGGCTGGCAACGGAGCTTGGCGTGGACGAAGTAGCCTTTAAGACCGCCCAGATTTATGATTATCAACACGGTTCCGATTTGATCCCCTCGATTGACGCCTACTCGCGGTACCGCAAAAATGGCGACGGTACGTATTCGATCAAAAACAAACTCCTTGATCATTGCTGGAAGATGTGGCACAGCTGTGTGATCACGTGGGATGGGAAGGTGGTGCCCTGTTGTTTTGACAAGGATGCCCATTTTGTACTAGGGGACCTCACCCAAAACACTTTTGCGGAGATTTGGAATGGAGAAAAGTATCATGATTTCAGGGCCTCGTTGCTTCGTTCCCGGAGTGAAATTGAAATGTGCAGGAATTGTACGGAGGGGACGAAGGTGTGGGCGTAAGGGGATCCGGTCTTGTCAAAACCTTCAGTTGGACAATTTGAAATAGGGGTTTTGCCTGGAGGTTAATAAAGAAATATAGGACAGTCCTATATATAATTGTTGCCAGCCATTGGGGCCTCCGTGGACAGTGACCTGCATAGCGAATAAGTTGGCTACCATTATGGACACACACTCATCTGACACAAAATATTAACAGTGAGACCGTTTATTTTCCTTTTATTTCTAACACTCTTCCTTTTACCATTAACCACAATTGCACAACAAGACAGTATTGATGTTTTTATAACCAATCAAATGA
>JBGPGZ010000533.1:0-3091 GCA_041484175.1 Cyclobacteriaceae bacterium
CTGGGGTGCAATACCCAATTAGTTGGGTATCAAATCAGGCGCGGATACAAGGGTATTGCAACAGCTCCCCTCCGCACCATGATCAAAGAAAAGACTCCTATTGAACAATTAAATGCAATTGAAAAATATGCCCGTGAATATATATTAAAGAACCTAACCAGGTCTAGACGCTATCGCCTCTGCGTGACCGCCTCCGTGATAATGCCATCGCTGTCAGGATAACAATCGCTATCAGCAGCCAGGATATCAGCGGAACAATTAGGAATACAAAAGCCGGCCTCGCCCCTGCCGGACTCCATGCACTGTAACCAACCAAAGATCCAACTGTGATGACCAGCATCAGGCTGTAGAGCGTCACAGGGGTAAGAAAGGACCAACGCTTGGAAACCACATCGGCCACTAAAAGCGCAATGAATGGGGACAGCACCCAGCCCACGAAAAGTACAAGCAGGAAAACTGGTGTATGACGTCCTGCATTGAGCACCAGACCGAGTGAGCCCACGCCTCCGGCACACACCACTATGCGCGACATGGTGCGCAGGAGTCTAAAAGACCCACTCTTGGTTTCTTCCGGGTTCACATCTTCTCCAGGTTGGAAACGGTAGAGCCAAAAGCTTCTTATGGACGATCCGTCGGAGACTCAATCAATACGGTCTATTTCGTCTCACTCCATGGAGGGGTGATCCCGTTCATCCTGGAATAAGCGATCAATTGCCCCAGGTGCTCATCGGAATGTGAAACGGAAATCAAAATGGCTGACATGCCGGTATACTCTCCAGGGAACGGAAACTCGACTTTGGCTGCCAGCGCACCATCCTTTGTGTTTTTGACTGCATTGATGATAACCTCATAAGATTGCTTGAGGGCCGCTGCAATGTCCGCTTTGGTTTTGAGGTCCATTTCGATTGTTTCCATTTTGACGCCATCCGGGATCTTGGCACCCAGCTTTGAGGCAAAGAAATAATTGGCTGAAACAATGTGCGCAAATACCTGCGCAAAAGTACGTACACCGTTTTGCGGCGACCAGCTATATTTTTCGGCCGGGATGGCAGCTGCCAGTTGCATGACTTTCCCCGAGGCAAAGAAAAGGGATCCTGATGTTTCTTTTTGCACTTGACCCTGACTGAAGGCGCTCAGGCAAAACAGTAAAAAGGCAATCGTTAACAAATTTTTCATATGGCTAGTGGTTTATTAATGGTAGACGAATAAGGCTGCTTAATTTATGAAAGAATCAACAGTCTTGCAAGGGGCGGTTTTACGTACGTTGACTTCATTTTAAACAGGAGATATGAGTATCAGGACAAAATTGAAAGGAAGTAGAGAAATCAGGTTGGATTCCCATTGATGGGAAACATTTTGACCCCTCAAGCCCGGATTTAAGGGATCCCCCACGGTTGCCCGCTTCAATCTGGCACCTGTATGTCCACATTACTGACCAGAAGTGTGGTGTTATGTACCCAACTTGGCCAGCCAGCTAACCATTTTTCATTGCCTCTCCCCTGGCATGGTTATTTGACTTCCATACTAATATTAATCAACTCAAAAAATGAAAACTCGTACCTACTTACTCCGCTTTCTGTTTATCGCAGGGGCTGCAACGATGCTCCAGGCATGTGGCCCTGCCTATGTCTCTGTTGTGCCTCCCACTCCTTATTATATTCAGCCCGCTTCTCCGTATGTGGGTGCAATTTGGATCGACGGCGGATGGAACTACCGCGGTGGACAACATGTCTACTCACAGGGCAGTTGGGGACGCCCGCGGCACGGACACTCATACCAGTCGGGCCAATGGCAACAATCCAATCGCGGATACCGCTGGAAGGGTGGTCATTGGCGATAAGATGGCAGTGCGCACGAGGAGCTAGTCTCTGGTTTGCTTTATATTCCCGCATCGTACTGATGGAACATTTTTGCAGCAGTGTCCACTTTAAATCCTAGCGTGAACGCCTGATGCACATCTGAAATAATTACGACACAAGACCAATATCACAATCCCCAGCAAGGATGCTAAAATTCCAATCACTCCTCCCTCCGGCCCAAAGAGGCCACCCGTGAACCAGTCATCATCCCCAAGTTGACTATTCGCAATCAAGCTCGCTATTTCATGATCGCCGCTGACAGGATAGCCGTAAACAAAACCTTGAAATAAATTCCATGACAAATGCAGCCCGATCGGCAGGCCTAATTGATTGGTTACGACAAAGGCAGTTGCAAAGAGAAAGCCGATGACAATCAATCCAATGGTGCTTAAGACGGTAGCATTATCATTGAAGATGTGAAAAAGACCAAACAAGGATGAGGTTATAAGCATAGCTCCGAAAATTGCCTGCTTGTCGGTGAGCCAGGATGATCCGGTTAAGCCTTCCTTCAGGTTTATTAAATGGTATCCCCTGCTGATCAGTTCTTCATAAAAACTGACACTGCATGCCTTGAAAATGAGATACAGGGAGGCAAATAGCAGGTGGATTCCCGCAGCACGTACTACCAACAGGCCTGAGATTTCTACCTTGCCAAAAATAAATTCAACAAGAAAAACAAACGTCATCAGGAACCCGCCCAGCAGTATCCCGTACATATACTGTCTCCACCAGGCACGACCTAAAGAGAAACCAAAATTTCTTAGCGTTCGTTTGTCCAGGTATTTGCCGGCCAGCTTAACACTCATTAGAACCATGAATGGCACTAAAATACCAACAACAATATCCATGACCTTATCAAAGATTTCCGGTGAAGCATGAATAACCTCTTTCTTTAACATGTATTCCGCCAACCTTATCACAGCGACGACGGGTACGGCAACCAAAGGAACCATCATCATCAATTGAAAAATAATCCTCCATGAGGCTTTGATTCTCTTTTCTTTATTATTCCAAAAGATATTTTCCAAACCCATGGTTGAACGCGCTTTCACTGACACAACGTGAGACAGCGTTTGAATCGTGAATGTTGCAGAAGGTGAGTTAATTCTGGTTGGAAATGCGTAATCAAAGGTCAGATGAATTACCTTTGTTTCCTGATTCATACTGGACCGATTTGTTTGTCCCCATCCCGATGGAGCGCCACCTGTTCATTCCTTCCTTGAAATCGTTTC
>JBGPGZ010000534.1:0-3074 GCA_041484175.1 Cyclobacteriaceae bacterium
GGCCAGCAGGCAGACCGCTGTAATGACCATGTGAGTCCGGCCACTTAACCGCGTAAGCATGGCAATGGCATCGGACCGGTCGGCGGGTTTGTTGAGGATCTGCGTATCGAGGATCACGACCGTATCGGAAGTAACTACGATTTCATTGCTCAGCTTATTTTCAAAGACGCGTGCTTTCTTTTCGGCCAGGAATTTGGGGACATCCGGCGCTGCCATTCGCGGCGGGTATGATTCGTCAATATCCGGGCTTACCACCGTGAATTGAAAGCCGGCTTCTTTCATCAAAAATTGCCGACGCGGAGAACTAGAAGCGAGAATAAGAGGGCGACTGAAATTCATCTTCCTTGATAGAACTAAATAAAAAGCCGCAAATTACTTTCGGATAAAAGTACGTTGATTTTTGCGGCATGGTAGACCCGCTCCGGCAAACATTTTTGACATCCTCAATAGAGACTTCCTGGGTGATGATCGCCATCTGCACGTTGCCCTTGATCACCTTGGTGAGACAATCCGTAAAACTCCTGTCAAAGTCAATGTTTTCTGAGGTCCTTTGCTCTTTGCCTGGAATACCCAGGACTTTTTCGATGATGAAGTAATGCAAGACGGTGAGGTCGAGTGCCTTTACAACCTCGGGAAAGTGCCAACTCATTTTGGCAAAGGCTTCGGGTCTCAGTCTGATTTTATAAGTATTGTTTTTAAAGAGGAGTCCAAAAGCCCAGGGTTTTCCCATGATCACTTCATTGACCGTGTCAGGGTCCTCCAGGCGTTTTACGAAGAAATCCTCTTCCAGGCTGCGGACGACTTCGTCCTCCTTGAAATGCGGCAACCCCCTGATCAGGCGATGGGTCGGAAGGATGCGCAGATTTCCTGCTTCGGTATTTGTCAGGTACATGAGGTGAAAATTGTATCCTTCCCTTCCGGTGTGAAGCGGGTTGGCGTTCTTCCGCTCGTTTTTGTAGATCATTGAACTCTCATAGCGATGGTGTCCATCGGCGAGGATCACTGCCTTGTCCGCCAGGACATCGATAAACTTTTGAAGGACTTTTGCATCCTGGATAACAGCCAACACATCGCGCACGCCCTGGTAGTCTTCAGTCTCATGCAGCGGATTACTGATGGCCTCATCCATATATCTTTCCAATTCGAAATTTTCGTCCGTATATAATCCGTGCGTGGGGCTTACGTGCAATTCGGTTTTTTTGAGCAAGGCAATTCGGTCGTTGACCGATTTAGGAATTGTATTTTCATGGCGTAGAATGATCTTTTCTTCCCAATCGTACACGCGGATGTGCGTCACAAAGCCTTTGCGGCAATACTCCCTGGGGGACCCTGCCAGCGTAAAATATTGGTAATACACATAGATCGCCGGCAGTTTATCCTGTACAATGATCTTGTCCTTTTTCCATTGATTTAACAACTTGAAAGCGCGACCGGGGGGATCCGGACCTTCGGCTGGAACAGAGAGGTGAATGCTATTGAGCGGATGTTGATAAAGCTTCTTCCGTTGATTTTCGGAGACGACATCGAAAAGTGGGGACGTGAGCTCATCGATATTCAGCGAGCTGTTGTAGCGCCAGGCGCGGATAGGTTTTATCTCAGCCATGGACTATAAACGATTTTTCTTCCACCGGCTTCCTTCGTTTGCCGAAGAAGCAGGTTTTGGTTGATCTTGCTTTTTTCCATTTCTCATTTCAGTAACCGCTAAAGCGGATGCGAGCATTTCTTCCGTTTCATCGGGCCTGGATCTTAGCAGGTCAGCGTGAAAATGTTTCTCAATAAACTTGGTATCAAAATCTCCGGAACGAAAGGCCTCGTGCAGCAATACGAACCGGCAAAATCCAAGCGTTGTCTCCACGCCGGTGATCTCATACTCGTCGATCGCGCGGATAGTCTTTTCAATGGCTTGTTCGCGGGTTTGTGCATGGCAAATCATTTTTGCGATCATGGGATCGTAATAAAAAGGAATGGTCATCCCTTGCTCAAACCCGTCGTCAACACGGATCCCATGACCCTGTGGGCGTTTGTAGGTCGTCAGGGTTCCTATATCCGGAAGAAAATTGTTGGATGGATCTTCGGCATACACGCGCACTTCGATCGCATGTCCGTTGATGGCCAGGTCTTCCTGGCGGAATGGGAGTTTTTCGCCCTCTGCGATCCTGAGTTGCAGTTGAACGAGGTCCAAACCGGTTATCTGCTCGGTGACAGGGTGCTCCACCTGAAGCCGGGTGTTCATTTCAAGAAAGTAGAAATTGTTTTTCTCGTCAAGAATGAATTCGATCGTGCCGGCATTATAGTAATGAGCCGCCTTGGCTGCATTCACCGCCGCTTCGCCCATTTTTTTTCTCAGCGCGGGGGTGAGGATGGATGAAGGCGCTTCCTCCACCACTTTTTGGTGCCTGCGCTGGATCGAACACTCGCGTTCGAAGAGGTGCACTACGTTACCGTGCTGGTCTCCAAGGATTTGAAACTCGATATGGCGCGGGTGCGTCACATATTTTTCAATAAATACGGAGCCATCGCCAAATGCCGAAGTCGCTTCACTTACGGCCCTGTCCATTTGCCCCTCAAATTCCTTTTCGTTCTCTACGATCCGCATTCCTTTCCCCCCGCCGCCTGCGCTGGCCTTGATCAGGATCGGGTACCCGATTTCCCTGGCTACTTTTTTTGCTTTTGATATGTCCGATATGGGCTCTTCCGTGCCGGGCACGAGTGGAACTTTGAATTTTGCCACGGCAGCCTTGGCCGCCAGTTTGCTTCCCATTAACTCTATCGATTCAGGTGACGGACCGACGAAGATGAACCCTGCCTCTTTTACCGCTCTGGCAAATTCGGCGTTCTCGGATAAGAATCCGTATCCCGGGTGAATGGCATTGGCTCCCGTTTGTCTTGCCGCCGCAATGATCTTATCCATCCTCAAATAGGATTCGGCCGAAGGGGGAGGACCGACCAGGATGGCTTCATCCGCAAAGCGGACATGCAGTGCGTTCCGGTCGGCCTCGCTAAAGACCGCCACAGTCTTGATCCCCATCTCCCTGGCGCTCCGCATGACCCTTAGCGCAATCTCTCCGCGGTTA